>JARFQY010000292.1 GCA_029287535.1 Filomicrobium sp. | reverse complement strand
GAGGGCTGGTCATGCTTAGCCTATGTTCGCAAAATCACCAATTGGAAGTCGCTGTTCTCTAACAGTTACGCATCACTTATCGCGCCAAGCGACGCGATAGAGGTCGAACCTGCGGTTCTGCAAATTTCGAACGGTGCCAGCTGAACGCGCCACGCGCAGATCTGAAAAGCTAAGATCGGCAAACGCAATCGTTTCGGTGTTCGGGGCGGTGTCTGCAGCAATACCGTCGCGCGCAAAGGCAAAGTCACAGGGTGTAAGAATACAGCTCTCGGCGTAGTGAATATCCATATTCTCGACATTTGGGAGATTGCCCACCACGCCAGATAGAACGACGTAGCATTGGTTCTCAATCGCCCGCGCTTGTGAGCAGTACCGCACACGCAAGAAGCCGCGTCGCTCGTCCGTACAAAACGGTACAAACAAGATCATTGCGCCTTGATCGACGAGATGGCGAGCAAGTTCTGGGAACTCGCTATCATAACAGATCATGACCCCAATCGGACCGCAGTCTGTGTCGATCGCCTCGACGCCGGAACCGCCCTTGATATTCCACCAGTAGGCTTCGCTTGGTGTCGGGTGGATTTTTTCACGCGCGTGAACCGATCCATCGCGCAGGAAAACGTAGCAGACGTTCTTGATCTCGCCGTCGGCATCAATGATGGGGTGGGTGCCACCTATGATGTTCACGTTGTAGCTCACGGCGAAGCCGCTCATGAATTCACAGAACCATTCTGTGTAGCTGGTGACCTTCTCGACCCCTTCTTTTGGCTGCAGAGGACTTTCCTCCAAAGATAGGAGTTGCAGTGTGAAGTACTCCGGGAAGACCACGAAATCGGACCTGTAGTCGGAAGCGACATCGACAAAGTACTCAACTTGTCGTCGAAACTCGTCCTGGTTGGTGAGTCCCCGCATCTGGAATTGGACCGTCGCCACGCGTACCGTCTGCTGAGGGCTGAGCTGGTCCTTGGAACGTCGCGTGGCAGGCTCGTCTGGAAGCTTTGGATTACGCCAAAGCATATGCGTAGCATAACCACACGACTGACGATCTTCTTTGTCGTAGGCCTTGAGTGCGCCAACCGGCTCGAACCCATTCGAGAGGTGGAAGTTGATCGTCGTGTCACGAACTTCGCGAGCTTTCACGGCTTCAATATAGGCAAGCGGGTCAGGATACTGTCGTTGACGCCGCCGGTAGCCAGGCATCCGGCCGCCAAAGATGATGCCTTTAAGACCCCATTCTTCGCATAGATTTTGGCGGGCGCGATATAATCTCTGGCCTATGCGCAACCGTCTAAAGCTCGAGTCTACAACGACCTCCATGCCGTAAAGGTAGTCGCCATCAGGATCATGACGTGAGGCAAATCCATTACCGGTGATTTCGCGCCAAGTGTGCGGCTTCAAGGCAATGTCACCTGAGATGATAAAGGTTGCACAATGTCCGACGACCTGGCCATCGAACTCGGCAACGAATTGCCCTTCCGCAAAATTGTGTATCTGCCCCTTGATCATGCGAACGCTCAACGACGGTGCAGGCGCATAGACCCGTTGCCCAAGCGCTGCAATGGCCTCCGCGTCGGAAATGTTTGCCCGCCGAATGATGAGTTTTGGGCGCGTTGACGCAGGCGCAGCTTTAGCTGCGGCCTGCGCTTCCCGATCCTGATGCTCCATCAACAATTGCCTCTAAGAATGTTGCCGGGCAGACAATGGCTCCTCGAACGCGTGGCGATTAGACCAGGAGTACGAGTGGTAGAATAAGTGCACCGGCGGCGATTGCCAGGCCAAGGATCGCTATCAATCCATCTTGCGTGACAAGACTGACGCCAAGCAAAAGAACGGCTGTCCCCGGCACAGCCACCGCGAATGGCAATAAGGCCAACGGAAACATCGAAAGGGCCATGATTATCGCGCCGAGCGCAATGAGTTGAGCTATGGGCGGAACCAGCATGAATTTCAACCTCGGCGTCAGAAGTCTATCAATGCGCGCGAGGGATGGTTTTGCTTTTGACATCGCGTGAGCAACTGTGTCGCGCGAGAACGAGACTGAGGTAAGGCGCTTGGGAAGCCAAGGACGATCTCGCTGTAGTAGGAGTTGTCCCGCTACCAAAATGATAATGGCGCCTGTCAAGAGTGACATGCCGGGGATGGCGCCTGTTGGCCCCACTGCAATTAGGGCTGGTACCAGGAGCAAGGGTCCAAAAGAGCGTTGCCCGAAGACGCCAAGCAGATCAGAGAACGAGACCGTCTCACCTTCTCCAGCCTCTTCTAGTTGCTCTGCCACAGCTTTGAGACTTTGATCGTCGTCTCTGCGTGTCACGGCGCGCTCCTATGGGTCGCTGAAAGTCAGCGGAATAGGGACCCGGAATCGGGTCCCAACATTAACTTGAGGGTTTTCAGAGACCGTTTGCATACGCAGACGTGCGGTCAACTCACGCCTTAACGGCCGACAATTCGAGCTCGAGAATTGAGACGCCCCAGCCATCAGGGACGTTTGGATCGCTGGTGAGTGGCCTAAGCTTGATTTCCTCGTTGCGGCCTCCCAGCAGGCCACCGCGAGCTGCCCAAGCGCTAGTGGAGGGACTACCCTGGACAGCCCCCTTGTACTTCCCGGCCAGGTCATCAATTGAAACGTCTGTTTTTGGTGCCACGACAGACCATACCAGCACGAGTTTTGTATTGCGCTCTTCACGCACGCCCAACCGTTTAACCGTACCGGTGAGCTTGGCTTTTGGACCTGCAATGGGGTCGAAGCGACATGACAAGTTCGCCTTAGCTGCGATGTCAGATTGCAGTTGCGACGGAGAAACGGTGCAGGTCAGCGTGCCTGCATTGGCTTTCGCCATCGCGGGGGCGGCCCCCATGAAAAATGCGCTCGCCATCAGAGACAGGACAGAAAGGAACGTTCGAGCACTTGATCTCATCATTTCAAACCTCCTCTATGAAGGGGCAGGCATTGGCCGCCCCTTTGAGTGTTTCGTAGATTAACGAGAGTGAGTGTTGAGACGCGAACCGACGCTGACACTCAGCTTCAATCGGCAATAATCGCGCGAAGCATCCAGATCGCTTGTTCGTGGAAGTTCATGCGTTCAACAAGTAAGTCGTGAGTCACGAAATCACCGCTTTCTTCCGCGAATTCAGCTGTCTTCCGGGCGGCTCGGACGATCATTTCGTGGTCTTCCACCAACTGGCTCACCATGCCGCGAGCAGATCGTGAATTCGACTCTTCGATCAGACCTGTCTTAGGAACCAAGTCCGTGAAGCTAACGGGAGCCGGGTGACCGAGTGCACGAATCCGCTCGGCGATGTCGTCGGCAGCCTCGAACAGGTTCTTATAATGCTCCTCGGTAAGGTCATGGATCGGTTTGAACAGCGGGCCGACGACGTTCCAGTGATAGACTTGTGTTTTAATCATCAACAACATGGTATCGGCGAGGGTGCGCGAGAGTTGGCCCGCAAGCCGATTTCTC
>JARFQY010000201.1 GCA_029287535.1 Filomicrobium sp. | reverse complement strand
GCTATTGGAAGCCGTTTCATTTCCGCTCGACGTTTGTGTATGTCGAAACAGGCGGCTACGAGAGCGAGCCAAACTTCCAAAGGTGGTTGTCGGCGTATCGAGAAGAGCTGCGCGAGGCCGGCGAAAACGTCGATATCTGGTGAGTACGGGTCGCGTACGCAGGCGCCAGATTAGGCTGCCGCGCAGAAGAAAGGCCCGGTTCGAGAACCGGGCCTTTTGATTCATGATGTGAATGTCTGTGACGTTCAAGCGCCTTACTTCAGCGGCTCCATGGGTGCCGAGCGGCGACCGAACAGGTCGAAGCGGTAACCGACATGAGCGGATACGATCAGCGGATCGAGGTCGAAGTCTGTCGAAAGTGTCCCCAGTCCGGGCACGTCCGTGAAGGTTGCTTCAGAGTCCAGCCAAGTGTAGCGAACATCCGCGCCCAAGTACCAGCCACTGCCAAGCTCGACGTCGACACCAGCCTGCAGGCTGAAGCCAAAGGCCGAGTCGATGTCGAGGTTGCCACCGATCTCAGACTCTTCGTTGAAGAAGTGGATGAACTGAACGCCGGCGCCGACATAGGGCTTGATGCCTCGGATGCCGTCAAAGTGATACTGCAGAGACAGGATCGGCGGGAAGATCGTCGTCTCGCCGAGGTCGCCGAACCCCGCAGCCGCCAGAGCGCCCTGGGCTTCGACGCCATGCTGAGCGAAGCAACAGAACAATTCAACGCCAATGTTCTTGTTCACGAAGTAGGTCAGCGTCAGCGAAGGAACCCAAGAGTCATCAACTTCCGCGATGTCGCCGCTAAGGAGCGGTGCACCGTTGAGGCTCAGGCCATCGAATTCAGAGTTCGGGAGTACACCCGTGACTCCGACCTTGGCCATGAAGTTGCCGCTGTAGTCGCCGGCCATAGTCTTCTCTACCAAGCCTGTCGTTGCGCCGAGCGCGACGGTCAAGGCCAATGCCCAACTTTTAATCACGTTCATTTTCGTCGATCCCCCATTTCGTCCAGCAAGCTTCGGCTCACAATGTCGACTCGGTTTGTACCCCGTAAGAAGAACAGCAAAGCGCGGTTCGGACGAGCGCTGAGTGCCCAGTATCCCTGATTCTGGTCAGGCATACACCCGCTGTGGGGAGCTTGTTGCAGTGCCGCAACAGATTAATGTGACCTAGATCAAGCGGTTCTGCTTTCCGGCTACTCGAGCTGATCGCTCAGGCCCGACAAAAGACTACCAATAGCCAATGCGACAACTTCACTTTTGCGCCCGGGTTGTTGATGCGCGTCAAGGTCCACACAACGCGAGTCGATAACGTTGGCGGTCTTGAGCCGTCCTCAGACTTGGGGACGGGGAAGGCTGATCATGAAAACGCAGCGCGCGAAACCTAGCGAATCAGCTGTGGCAGTAACCGGGACGGCCACGGCGAGCTCTATGACCTCGTATGGCCCAACCGCACTGCCGGTGAGCGGTGGGGTTATGGAAGAAATCTTTGCTACGCATGGCGTGGCCATGAGGGCCCGCCGGCGGCAACGGCTGGTCATGGGGGCCAAACGTTCCGATGTTATATATCTATTGAAGTCCGGCCTGCTTGTTTTAAGCGCAAACGGGAGTGGCGACCGCAGGCAGCTTCTGACAATCCTCTATCCCGGTGACGTCTTCTCGATGGCATTGGTGCCGCCACTAGATGGCATCGGCCTCGTTGCGATGACCGACTGCGAGCTTAGCCGCATGCGGCCCAGCGCACTCGACGACTCTCCCAAGGAGTTGCGTGAATTCGATGCCCTTCTAGGAGAGCGCACCGCGGAACTGCATGCCCGCTCGATTCTGCATATCGCCAGGCTGGCTTCGCTTTCCAGCGAGTCCCGCGTTGCCGCGTTCATTCTGGAACTCGCGCTGCGCACCGGCCAGGTGGTCAATGATACCGTGACGTGCGACCTGCCACTGTCTCGAAGTGACATCGCGGATTATCTGTCGCTGAATGCCGACACATTGAGCAGGATCATGACGCGGTTGAAGTCGCGGGGGGCCGTTGCCACCGTCGGACGCAGCCGAGCGATCGTTAAAAGCGTGAAGCGGTTGTCCAAGGAAGTGCCGATCTGCGCGGCCACACTGGCCCTCCATGGGCGCGCGGAGGGTGCGGGCTAAGCACCTGTTCAGCCAAGACTTTCTCTCACAGGTGGCGGCGCTGCCTCAAGGTAGCTAGCGCCACTTCTAGTCGTCGCCACCTTCGACCGGATCGGAGGGGCTCGCTCCGTCGCCTGTTCCAGAATCCGATGCGTCAGCTTGATTACCCTCATCAGGTGGCGCGTCTCCTTCGTCCTCGTCCTCGCCATCGGGAGTATCGCCAACATCAAGGATGCGCTCGACGGAGACCACGTGCTCATCCTCGTCAGTACGGAAAATCCGGACGCCCTGGGTATTTCGGCCGGCGATCCGAACTTCGTCCACGGTCGTGCGAATGATCTGGCCGGCGTCCGTTACAAGCATGATTTGATCGCTATCCTCGATCGGGAACGAAGCCGCGAGAGGACCGTTGCGATCGTTGACGACCATGGCGACGATGCCTTTACCGCCGCGGCCGGACGTCCGGTACTCGTACGAGGAGCTGCGCTTGCCAAAGCCCCGTTCGGACACTGTGAAGACGAACTCCTCGCGAGCGGCCATAGCTTCGAAGCGGTCTGGTGTGATTTCAGCTTCTTCGATGGCGCCGTCCTCTTCGGCCTCCTCAACCGCCGTTTCCTCTTCCTCTTCTGTGTCGACTTGGGCACGGCGGGCAGCGGAAGCCATCTTCAAATAGGCGGCCCGCTCCGCAGGTGTCGCTTCCATGGGTGAAAGGATCGCCATGGAGATCAAGCGGTCACCCTCGCCAAGGCGGATGCCGCGCACACCGATCGAATCGCGGCCCTTGAACACGCGCACGTCTTCCACCGGGAACCTGATGCACTGGCCTTTGGCGGTGGTCATCAGGACGTTGTCTTTGGGCCTGCAGATGCGCACATCGACAATGCGATCGCCTTCGTCGAGCTTCATGGCGATCTTGCCGTTGCGGTTGATATTCTCGAAATCGCCCAGGGCATTGCGCCGGACATTGCCCGACTGGGTGGAAAACATCAGTTGTAGCTCGGCGTAGGTTTCCGTGTCCTCAGGCAATGGCAAGATCGACGTGATCCACTCGCCTTGTGCAAGCGGCAAGAGGTTGACGAGCGCCTTGCCGATGGTCTGCGGCGTACCAACGGGGAGCCGCCAGACCTTCATGCGATAACACATGCCGCGCGAAGAAAAGAACAACACGGGCGTGTGGGTGGATGCGATGAAGATCTGGGTGACGAAATCCTCGTCGCGCGTATTGAGGCCGGATCGACCCTTGCCGCCACGGCGCTGAGCGCGATAAGTCGCCAGCGGTACCCGCTTGATGTAGCCCTTGTGCGTGACGGTAACGACGACGTCCTCGCGCTGGATGAGATCTTCGTCGTCGACCTCGCCTTCGATGTCGATGATCTCGGTGCGACGGGGAACGGCGAACTGATCGCGGATTTCCGTCAGCTCGGTCTTGACGATGTCCACGATGCGCAGGCGGGAAGAGAGGATTTCCAGGTATTCCTTGATTTCCTCGCCGATTTTCTTGAGTTCGTCGCCAATTTCATCGCGGCCGAGGGCCGTCAGGCGGGAAAGACGCAGCTCCAGGATGGCTTTCGCCTGCTCCTCGGACAGCTTGTAGGTGCCGTCGTCCCGAACTTTGTGCCGCGGATCTGCGATGAGTTCGACAAGAGGCGCGATGTCGCGGGCCGGCCAATCCCGCTCCATCAGCTGTTCCTTTGCTACGGCCGGAGAGGCCGCGCGCCGGATCAGGTTGATGACCTCATCGATATTGGCCACGGCGATCGCAAGGCCAACAAGGACGTGTGCCCTTTCGCGCGCTTTGTTGAGCAGGAACTTTGTGCGGCGCGTGACGACTTCCTCGCGGAAGGCCGTGAAGGCCTGCAACATGTCCTTGAGATTGAGCTGCTCCGGGCGGCCGCCGTTGATGGCCAGCATGTTGGCGCCGAATGACGTCTGTAGGTCCGAGAAGCGCCAGAGCTGATTGAGGATGACATCGGCAACGGCATCACGTTTCAACTCGATCACAATGCGCATGCCGTCGCGGTTGGTCTCGTCCCAGATATCGGAGATACCTTCGATCCGTTTTTCGCGAACAAGATCAGCGATTTTCTCAATGAGTACGCGTTTATTGACCTGATAGGGAATGGCCGTGACGATGAGTGCCTGGCGATCCTTGCGGATCTCCTCGACGTCGACCTTCGCCCGCATGATGACCGAGCCCCGGCCCTTGTGGTAAGCGGCGTGAATGCCAGCGCGGCCGAGGATCAACGCACCGGTTGGGAAGTCCGGACCCGGGATGGTCTCGGTGAGTTCGTCAATGCCGATCTCGGGATTATCCAGCAAAGCCAGACAGCCATCGATGACTTCGCCAAGATTGTGAGGTGGGATGTTGGTGGCCATGCCGACGGCGATGCCACCGGCGCCGTTGACCAGCAGGTTTGGATACTTGGCAGGGAGTACCGTCGGCTCACTTTCGGAGCCGTCGTAGTTTTCCTGGAAGTCGACCGTGTCCTTATCGAGGTCGTCGAGTAGGGCTTCGGCGACCTTTTGCAGACGACACTCCGTGTAACGCATGGCGGCGGGTGGATCTCCGTCAACAGATCCAAAGTTCCCCTGGCCATCGATCAATGGCAGGCTCATGGAGAAGTCCTGAGCCAGACGGACGAGTGCGTCATATATCGCTGAGTCACCGTGAGGATGCAGCTTGCCCATGACGTCCCCAACGACACGGGCGGACTTCTTGTAGGGCTTGTTCCAAGCCAGCCCCATTTCGCCCATCGTATAAAGGATGCGGCGGTGCACAGGTTTGAGGCCGTCGCGGACATCTGGCAGCGCGCGAGAAACAATGACGCTCATGGCGTACTCGAGGTACGAGCGCTTCATCTCATCGGTGATGGAGACAGGGCGGATGTCGTGAGGACCGCCGGTACCGTCGCCGGGCGTATTGGAGCTATCTGCCACGATTTAAAAGGTCCGTTTATGGAAGTGGGCGGCCGCCTTGGCATATGCCGATGTGGAATCTTGGTCTGGCGCCCGTTTTGATCCCGACAGTCATAGCGCATCGATGGTGTTTGCTGCAAATCTGCTGCCGGATCCTCTGCACAGTCATCCCCAAGTGGATTTTCAATTGCAAAGTCCAACAGTTAACTTGCCAGGCCAAGATGGCTGACTTGCTGGCGTCACACACTCCGGCTAGACCGCGCTTATAACTTGGCGGGACCGGCCAATCCGACTTGCGGGCACGGTCGGCGATGGCCAAGTTGTACAAAGGCCGGTTTTCTTGGCGGGCTGCTGTATTTAGAAAGTGGATGGAGGATCTACCCGAATGAACGTTGTTAAACCACTCACCGCCGCCGTGTTGCTCCTATGGCTGGCGGCGCCCGCGTTTGCTGAGAGCCCCGCAGACGCAACGGTTCCACCGAATACCTTCATCGAGTCGCAACCTGAAGCGCATTATCTGGCCAGGGACGTTCTCATCGGCGCGAAAGTGCAAAGTTCGGATGGCAAGATTATCGGCGACATTGAAGACGTGATTTTGAACGATTGGAACCGTGTGCAGGGCGTCATCATGGGGACCGGCGGGTTTCTGGGCGTGGCGGAGAAGCGTATCGGCGTGACCCTGGGCGCACTGGAGTTTCAGGAGAAAGACGGCAAGCGCGTCGTGGTTTTGCCCAACGTGACGAAAGAAACGCTGAAGGCCGTGCCCGCGTTCAAGCGCGCCGAACCTAAAAAGTCGCTGCTGCAGCGCGCGATGGAGAAAGCCCGCGAGCTCACCGACAAGAGCGCCGAGACGGCAAAGGAAGCCTATGAAAAGGCAAAAGAGAGTGCCGGCCCTGCCCTAGAGAAGGCCGGCGAGGCCGCTGGGAAGGCTTACGAATCGACGAAAGACGCAGCCGAGAAGGCTTATCAGTCGACGAAAGAAGCCGCCGGCAAGGCGTATGAAAAAGCCAAGGAAGCGACTGGCACAACTCCTGAGAGTCCGAGCGCACCGGATAGCCCGGCTCCAAAGACCGAGTAAGGTCGCATTTCCTGATGAAAACGAAGCGACCCGCGGCACTAGTGCCGCGGGTTTTTGTTGGTTGGCTTCTCGGCACCCAAGAAGGATGGGATGGACCAGTGACTGACCCGACTAACCGCTGTGTTCCACACGGATGGCCGTAGGGCCTTCCGGCCCGGCCCGTTAAAAACCAACCGCCCAAACGACGTCAGAATGGGATCTCGTCGTCCAGCGTCTTGTCAAAGTTGCCGCCTCCGGCTGGCCGCCCGCCACCGCCGCCGCCTGAGCCGCCTTGGTCATCGTAACCGCCGTAGTCGGATTGCGAGTTGTCGCTCATGCCCTGGGCGGGACCATTGCGTCCGTCAAGCATGTGCAGCGTACCGCTGAAGCCTTGCAAGACGACCTCGGTGGTCCAACGGTCCTGACCGTCCTGGCCTTGCCATTTGCGAGTTTGCAACTGGCCTTCAATGTACACCTTGGAGCCCTTGCGCAGATACTGCTCAGCGACCTTGCAAAGGCCCTCGCTAAAGATGACGACCCGGTGCCACTCGGTCTTATCGCGGCGCTCGCCGGTATTCTTGTCGCGCCAGCTCTCCGAGGTGGCGATGCGCAAATTGGCAATGGGACGGCCATCCTGCGTTCTGCGGATCTCGGGATCATCGCCCAGATTGCCGACCAGGATCACCTTATTCACTGAACCCGCCATATTTGGCTCCTTTTATTGAACTTCAGCGGCCGCACTCAAACCAACTACGGTCCCGGGCCGAATGCTGCGCTTAGCTGATTCCATCAGCTGCAGCCTATCAGTTGTGTAGGCCACTGAACAAACCAAGCCTGCTTGTCCACGAAAATCGATTGGCCGCCATGGCCAAATCCGTCGACGACGATGCCAATATGCGTTCTTCTTTTGTTCGAAGCAAGGCCAGGCGCGGGAAACGGCGAGGCCGCGTTGAAGCGCCAGCTCGCAATGGTCCGGAGGATCGGAAAGCGGGAGGCGACAAGGTCATCCGCGGACGCATTTGTCAGCGATCACGCGCTCGGTCCGCAGCGATACGCAGTTCGCTGGCGACGCGGCTTGGAACGCCTTGGGCAGCGACACACTCGGCATCCGACATACGCTCATCGATCACTGACAAGTCGCCTCGGAATTGGGGAGCGATGGCGCGAAGAGCGACACCGGTGGCAACCGCGCCGTTGATCCAGCGGATGCGGCAAATCATGGTCTCAAGGTGCTCGGTGAGCTGCTGCTCGTAGTATGTGCCAGCCACGGTAACTCCGGTCGCCGGTTGGGGAGCCGGTACCGCCGCGCCACCCAATCTGGCGCTGCTGACCAGCTGCCTCCAGGATTGATACTGGGCCGTGCCACTCCAACTCATCATGGTCGGTTCATCCAGCAATCTGGACAGAGCTTCCGTGACCCGATCCCGCAGCTTTTTACTGCCAATCTTACTCAGGACGCTTTGAAGCTGATTGCGGGCGGCCGGTGCGAGCGGCTCGATCTTCAGGCCCTCGAAGTCGGCCAACTCGACCTTGGAGGCGTCGGGCGGCTGGGTCATCCAGACTCTGGCGCCACGCAGATCCACAGCTGTCATGTTGGCGCCTTTGAAATCCGCGCCCTGGATGCGAGCCTTGTAGAAGCTCGCCGCC
Source organism: Filomicrobium sp. (assembly GCA_029287535.1). Classification (GTDB taxonomy): domain Bacteria; phylum Pseudomonadota; class Alphaproteobacteria; order Rhizobiales; family Hyphomicrobiaceae; genus Filomicrobium. Next base: position 28,980 of record JARFQY010000201.1, on the reverse strand, counting down.
TCCAGGTCAGCACCTTCAAGCAATGCTCCCTCGAGGCGGGCATAGTCCAGCACTGCCGCCTGCATGGAGGCCCAGCGGAAATCGGCGCCGAAAAGCCTTGCCCCATTGAAGTTCGTTCCCTGCAGCGAAGCGATGGCAAAGTTGGCACCGTAGGCCTCAACCCCGCCGGTCAGGTTGGCTTTGTCGAGACGTGCCTGGCTAAAGTTGGCGCCGCCCAATAACGCCTCGACGATGTCGGCGTCTTCGAGGATGCCTTCCTCAAAGACCGCGCCGCGGGCGTCAATTCCGGTCATCAGGGCACCGGACAATTCGGCACGGGAAAAATTCGTTGCAACCGCGCGCACGCACTTGGCCTTCCGGCGATCGTTGCGCAATCGCAAGGCGTTGAGTTCGGCGCACTGCAAGGTTGCATTGCGTAGGTCGGTTCCATCCAAGCTGGCTTCGGACAAATCTGCGCCTGTCAGATCCGCCTGGTGCATATCCGAGCGATCGAGCTTTGCGTAGCGCAAATCGCGGCCGCGCAGATTGATCGTGGGCTCACCTTCAGTGACGTCCTTGTCGGAGACCAAATCCGTATCGGTCACAACAAGATTGCGCCGGAACACGCCAAACAACGCGCCCTCGGCGTCAACCGGGATAATCGGGACGACAAACCCGCTGTAATATTTGGGCTCGGCCGCATCGTCGACGGGCTTCAGATGCCAATAGAGTTTCTGACTCAAGGCGTCGAGCCGCTCTCCCGGGATGGTCGCCACAAAGAATGAGAACATGGTGACCGCCGCAAGGACGACCGTTGTGACCAAGAAACTGATCGGATGAGAGGCCGTGGTGCGGAAAAAGGCCTTGAAGAATGATGCCTCGGCCCGCATCAGGAACACGCCGATCAACACCAGCATCAAGACGTCCAGGACAAGGACGATGCGCTGCGTCCAGGTGATCACGGGATCATGGTAGGGCAGGAAGACCACTTGGATGTAAAGCAGCAATACGACCGGCAGGATCACAAGTGTCAGCCAACTCATGGCATGCAGGAACCCACCCATGATGATACTGCGGTGAGGGCCGGCTATGGACTGCACGAAAAACAGATTGTGCAACTCAAGACGTAGCGGATGAGATCGCTGGTCGGTCGTTTCGAGAAGGCGTATTGCATGGTCAAATTCGAGTGTCTTGCGCGCCAAGAGCACCAGTTGGGATACGACACCCAGATGGAACAGCAGCAAAATGATCGGTGCGAACTGGAAGAACTGCGTCAGCGGAATGTCGACTTGCAGGATGGGCAGCGAAACCGGAGTTTCCAGCAGCAGATTGGTATGCGTCACTCCCGCAACGGCGATCATGAGGTAGGCCATGATGCCAATGAAGATTAGCCAAGCGGTGTGGGCCGTATCGCTGGAGCGGTTTACGGCTTCAAGCAGGCTATAGGGATTGACGGGCGTCTCACCTTCGGGCGAAACGCGGGTCACTTCTGACATTTACTAGGCCCCCCAACGGACACACGCCTTTTCCAAACTGGGCCAGACCATAGCGGAGAAAGTATGGCGCGTGCAGCTTACCCATAGCAGCAGCGCATCGTGTCAACAGGCCTGTGGCCCGTCGGTCTCATTCTACCGACGTGGACGTCCCACCTGAGGACGTATCAAAAGTCGGACAGGTTGTGCGCGGGGGGCATTGCTGTCCAGGTGCGCGTTGACATAACGGGCGAACGTTGGTGTTTGGAGGCTGTTCAGGCTTTGGACGTCCATAAGTAGGAGCGATGATGGCGAAGGGCTATGACTGCATGAAGTGTCCCGGCTACTGCTGTTCTTATCCGTTGATCGGGCTCACCAAACGCGACGTGGAGCGGCTCGCCAAGCATCACGACATGTCCTTCAAGGAGGCCAGGGACAAATTCACCGAGGAGGCGCACGGACGCAAGTATGTGATGCGCCGGCAAAAAGACGAGCACTTCGGCAAAATCTGCCGCTTTTTCGATACCACCGCTCGGCGGTGCACGATCTATGAAGCCCGCCCCAAGGTGTGCCGCGACTATCCCAATGAAGATCGCTGTGGATACTATGATTTCTTGCAATTTGAGCGTGAGGCGCAAGAAGACCCCGAGTTTATCGCCGTGACCAATCACAAGTGATGTCGTGTCCTGCCGGCGGGTTCTTGGTCCCATTAGCGAGGTGACATGCGTAAGCTCTATGTCTTTGGTGCGAACTTCGGCCTGCCTGATCCGAGCCCGTTTTGCATGAAGGCGATGGTCTTGCTGAAAATGGCGGGGCTCGACTACGAAACGGCGCTGTGCGATCCACGCAAGGCTCCCAAGAAGAAGGGTCCGTTCCTGGATGATGACGGGGTCATTATTCCCGACACGAGCTTCATCCGCTGGCATATCGAGAAGACGTACGGCCACGACTTTGACGCCGGCCTTTCGGAAGCAGACCGCGGAACAGCCTGGGCGCTCGCGAAGCTGTGCGAGGACAATATCTATTGGTCGATCGCCTTCGAACGCTGGATGGTCGAGGCCAACTTTAGCGCCGGCCCGCGCGTCTTCTTTGCAGCTGTCCCAATGCCGCTGCGCCACATGGTGATCAGCCTGGTGCGCAAACAGGTCAAGCGCGACCTATGGGGGCAAGGCTTTGGGCGCCATAGCCGCGAGGAAATCGTCCAGCTGGGGAATCGAGGGATTGATGCAATTTCACAGGTCCTTGGCGACAAGCCCTATGTCATGGGCGACGAGTGTAGCGGCGTTGACGCAAGTACATTCGGCACGGTCGCGAGCGTTTTGAGCGAGACCTTCGACACGGCGATGCTCGACCACGCGAAGAGCAAGCCGAACCTCGTCGCCTACCGTGACCGCTGCATGGCCCGTTGGTTCCCGGAATTCGCGGATTAGGGGCCGTGGCCGCAGCAATTTGCAGCCACTGCCTTCTTGGGTGACCGAGGCGGTCGCACTTAGATCATGCCAAGCCCGCAAGCGCCTGGTCGAGATCGGCGATGATGTCGGCCTTGTCTTCGATCCCCACGGACAGGCGGACAACGTCCGGCCCTGCGCCGGCGGCGATGCGCTGTTCGTCGGTGAGCTGGCGGTGCGTGGTCGACGCCGGGTGAATGACGAGACTGCGCGTGTCTCCAATATTGGCCAAGTGCGAGAAGAGATTGAGGCTGGAGACGAACTTCACGCCAGCCTCGTAGCCGCCCTTGAGGCCGAACGTGAACACGGCGCCGGCACCCTTGGGACAGACTCTCATCTGCATGGCGTGATTGGGGTTTGTCGGCAGTCCGGCGTAGTTGACCCAGTCGACCGCCGGGTGCTGCTCCAACCACGAGGCCACCGCGACGGTGTTCTCGCAGTGACGCTGCATTCGAAGCGGCAGCGTCTCGATGCCGTTCAACAGCAGGAAGGCATTCATCGGCGCAATCGCCGGACCAATGTCACGCAGACCCATGACGCGGCAGGCAATGGCAAATGCGAAATTGCCAAAGGTCTCCGCCAGTTTCATGCCTCCATAAGAGGCGTTGGGCTCGACCATGGTCGCGTAACGGTGTTTGGAGCCGAGCCAGTCGTAGGTGCCGCTGTCAACGATGACGCCGCCGATCGAGTTGCCGTGACCACCCATGAACTTCGTCAGTGAATGGACCACGATATCGGCTCCGAAGTCCTTGGGCCGGCACAGATACGGCGTGGCAAGCGTGTTATCGACGATGAAGGGAACACCGGCTTGCTTAGCGATCGTGCCGATGGCTGGAAGGTCCATGACGATGCCGCCGGGATTGGCAATCGACTCGCAGAAAATCGCCTTGGTCTTGTCCGTCACGGCGGCGGCGATACTCTCGGGATCAGTACCGTCGGCCCACTTCACTCGCCAGTCGAACTTTTTGAAAGCGTGATTGAACTGATTGACGGAACCGCCATAGAGCTGACGGGCGGCCACGAATTCATCGCCGGGCTCCATTAGGGTATGGAAGACAAGGAACTGCGCGGCATGGCCCGAGGCGACCGCCAATGCCGCGGTTCCATCCTCGAGAGCCGCGACGCGCGACTCAAGAACCGCCTGTGTCGGGTTCATGATACGCGTGTAGATGTTGCCGAACACCTCGAGGTTGAACAGCGCAGCGGCATGATCGGCGTCGTTGAAGACGTACGATGTGGTTTGATAGATCGGCGTCGCGCGGGCTCCTGTCGCAGCGTCCGGGGCCGCTCCCGCGTGAATGGCGAGTGTTGAAAACTGTGGCGTGTTTGACGTTCCGCTGTCCGACATCGAGGCCCTCCTGGTGACGTTTCTTGCCGTCACGATAGGTCTCAGAAGTCGTCGCGGAAACCCGGAATCTTGATCGTACCGCCGAAATGATCAGGGCGGACGCTTGGTCGCAGGGTGAGTGTTCGGAGGCGGCCCGTTATACCGGACCGCATCCTCCGGCGGAGCTCAAAGCTTTGCCAATTCGCGCACCATACCGCACTTCCACTTGGCGATGCGCCACTTCGGGTGGCCCTCGATCCAGCGCGCCATCTCCACTTGCCCGCGGAACATGCACTGCTGCGGTGTGACCTGATCACCCATGTAATGGAGGTTGACGTCCTTACAAGTCGAAGGATTCGAAATGAGGCATACCGAAAGTACAATCTCAATCATGATCGTCTCCAAGTTATTCTTACGTTCCGCATTGTTTTGCGGCCCGATATGACTTGGGCGACCCTGGATCTTTTCTTTTCTTTAACTCTTGCTTCGAAGTTAAGTGAGTCGAATTGGCTCCATCAAGTTTGTTTATTGCACAGCCAATGCAGGAGATTTGTGCATTGCAACATTGGTTGCAGTGACATTTGTGGCACGCGAAGGGCTGCGACCTGTGCGATTCAAGGATTCGTCTCGCGTGCAGAGCACAACGTGCACCCTCAGAATTGCTCAAATATATGGCATTGCGGCCTGCTGTCGCTTTTGTGGGCAGGTTAATTGGCAACGCCATCGTTGCAGATCGGACACGAAAAGGCACCCGTGCGCGGCGCTGAAAAGCCGGTCTCGGTGCCATTTGGCTTCGCTAGCCGAAGGATTCAGTTCGCTGGCTGTCAGTCCAGTTCGACGACGGACATCACCTTGAAGGTTCGCAGGACGCCGTCGTGCTCAAGGATCGAGACATACTCACCGGGCTTGAAGACATGCTCCCCCAGCCGGTAGCCAGCCTCGTCGCTTTCGGCGTTCCCATGGATGTCATAGTGGAATGCCCACTGTCCGCCGCGTTTTCGAACGATGTGACCGACTTCGTCGGGTTCGCCCTCCCAAAAGCGCTTTACGCGGCAGCGGTCTTTGGCCTTGCGCCAGTCCGCTTCTAGTATGCGCCCCTCGTCGTCCAGTGGTGCAATGAAGTCGTAGCCTCGGCCCCGGCTCCCCTCGGGGTGTTCGGGATCGCGTGCCAGCTCAAGACGTACGCGTCGCATACTTGGCAGAAGTGGTGTCATGGCGTCTCCGGTACTTGGTATTCTCGCGCTGCCTTCCGAACGTCAATCAATGCGACAGAAACAGAGGCACGCTGCTATCGTTCGTCATATCACGGGTAACGCCACCAAAGACAAACTCCCGGAAGCGAGAATGGCCGTAGGCCCCCATCACTATGAGCTCGGATTCATTCTGGCGGGCAGCATCGAGGAGCGTGTTGGCGATGCTCGCGTTGCCCTGTTCAAGGTTCGTAACTGTCGTATTGATCTCGTGACGTGCCAAAGACGCTGCGAGCGTCGTTGCAGGCGTGCCGCCCTTGAGCGGCCCGCCATGCGTCGAAACCGTGAAAATCACGACTTCCTTCGCCGCCGTCAGCAGTGGCAACGCGTCGAACACCGCACGGGTGGATTCGCGAGCACTGTTCCAAGCGATGGCGATTTTCTCAATGCGTTGCGGTACCCCGCCGTCTCGGGGGACAAGGAGCACCGGCCGCCCGCTCTCGAGCGCCAGCCGTTCGGGAAAATCCAGCACAGGTCCAAGTTCCCATTCGGGATCACGTTGACCGGCAATAATGAGATCGGCCACCCGCGCTTGATCCAAGACAGCGCCGACGAGATCGCCACTAAAGCCACGGACCTGCACCCACTCGGCAACAAAAGGCGCTTCCCGCGTGGCTTCCTCAAACGCTTCCTTGAGCTCCCCTTCCGCCTCAGAGGCCGCCTGTTGCATCTCTTCAATGACGGTCGAACTATAGGGTATCGCGAGTGGGGGCACTGGAGGTGTCGCCGAAAACGCGGCCATTCCGATCAGGTGCGCACCATGATGGCGGGCAAGCGCACAAGCAGGCTCCAAAAGCGCCGGGGCGGCTGCGCGCCGGGTCATGTGAAGCAATATGGTCTTTATCTGCATGAGGGCTAATCCGGTGTTGGGAAGACCATCAAACGGTTGATACATCCGTGAATATTGAGGATGCGCCTCTTGAGCGGGAGCGTTCCTTGATAAACATCAACGTCGCGGTCGGCCGATCAGGGCCACACTCGGTTTATGCCAGTAGAGCCCGCAATCAGGAACAACAATGCCTCTCCAACCTTCCAATTCCATCTTAATCGCTTCCATCACAATTGCCGCCGCCTCGGTTGGGCTGAGTTTGGTTGCTCAGGACGCGCAGTCGGCGGCGGTTCAGCTTAGCACCTCGCAGCAGACGCTGCTCAAGTCCCAGCTGATTGAAACGTACAAATGTGATATGGCAGAGATCCTTTTTTCCCGTGAGCTTGAGCTGGGCGGAAGCAAGCAGCTGGAGGGCCGTGTGCGCTGCCGTGATCAGCGCGAAGTCGACTTTTCGCAGTCCGACCCCAATCAGCGCTTCGAGCTGCGCTTGTGCCGGCCCACGGTGTGCTGAGGCCAATGGGCTGGCAAATCATGCGCGGGACATTGATCGGGTTACGCCATGGCGCCCGGCAGGTTCGGGGCGCGCGCACGGAATGCGAGCAGGGGCCTTGCAACGGGCCCGGGTGGGAATGCATATAGTTCAGACTGCTCCGATCCACTCTTGCTGGCGTCTTCCGGTTAATGAAGTTTGATCCCAAGTCCCGTGACCTCACTGTGTTCGAAGCACTGCTCGACGCCCGCGACCAGTTCGGAAGCGGCAAAGTTGTCATTGAAGACGCGGACAAGCAGGTCCTTGATTACAACAAGCTTGTCCTCGGAAGCCTGGTGCTCGGGGGGCGTTTGACGGCGGGCACGGGGCAGGGAGAGACAGTTGGCGTTCTACTGCCCAACGTGGCAGGCCTTGCGGTCACTTTTTTTGCGCTCAACGCATACGGCCGGGTGCCGGCACTTTTGAATTTCACCGCTGGGCTCAGGAATATTGTTTCCGCCGCCAAGACGACGATGCTTCATACCGTCGTGACGGCGCGACGCTTTGTGGATGCGGCCAAACTGGAACCCGTGATAACGGCGCTCGAGAAAACGGAGGTCGTGCCGGGCCACCATATCAAGATCATCTATCTGGAGGATGTCCGCAAGCAGATCGGCACCTTGGACAAGATCAAGGGACTTGCGCGTTCCAGATACGCGCGTCGCTTTCACCGTAGCCAGGGTATGACTGCTGATAGTCCCGCGGTGGTGCTGTTTACGTCCGGGACAGAGGGCCAGCCCAAGGGAGTCGTACTCACGAACCGGAACATCGTGACGAATGCCCGGCAGATGTTTACTCATGCCGATGGCGCTCTCTCATCGCAGGACGTCGTTTTCAACCCGCTGCCGATGTTCCATTCGTTTGGGCTGACCGCGGGCACCGTGATGCCCGTCCTCAACGGCATGCACGTCTTGCTTTACCCAACACCGCTGCACTATCGCCAAATTCCCAAACTGATCCGGGAAAAACATGCGTCGGTTCTGTTTGCTACCGATACGTTCCTGGCCGGTTATGCGCGCGCGGCCGACGAGGGCGACCTGTCCAGCATGCGCTTCGTGGTGGCGGGCGCAGAACGCGTGAAGGATCAAACCCGGGAGCTCTGGACGAAAATCGGCACGGAGATTCTGGAAGGATATGGCGCGACCGAATGCGCGCCCGTCATTGCCTGCAATCTTCCCAGCAGCAACCGCTGCGGGACGGTGGGTTGCGCCTTGCCGGGGATGGAACTGGCAATCGAGCCGGTTGCCGGCATCTCCAGCGGCGGAAGGCTAAAAGTGCGTGGGCCCAATATCATGGCCGGCTATGTCAAGGCCGACAATCCAGGGGTTGTCGTTCCTCCGGAGCAAGGCTGGCACGATACCGGTGACATCGTTGAGATCGACGATGACGGCTATATCTCAATCAAGGGGCGCGCCAAGAGGTTCGCCAAGATCGGCGGAGAAATGGTGTCTCTTGCCGCCGTAGAAACGCTGGCTGCCAATGCCTGGCCGGAGGGGCAGCATGTCGTTGTCAATCTGCCAGACGCAAAAAAGGGCGAGCAGCTCATCTTGGTCACAGACACGGCCGGCGCCGACAAAGATATCCTCCTTCAGCATGCGCGAGAGGAGGGCTTTCCCGAACTGTGGGTGCCAAAGCATATTCTCGTGGTCAACAATATTCCCGTCATGGGATCGGGAAAGGTGGACCTGCCGGCAACCACCGCGTTGGTCAAGCAATCCCGGCCTTTGCTCTAGATCGGACCCGACGCTCATTGGTACGGTAAAAAGCGTGTTGCCAAGGCCACGGTCACTTCCACAATTGCGTTGTTCCCAGGTTCGTCTTGACCTAGGTCAATTCCTCAAGCAAGCAGCTCTGGGGGGACGGTTTAACGAACCCAAAGGCGTGCCCAGCAAGCGTGCGGGCCGCAATGGGTTTATTGAGCTGTCGATCGATCGCATCTGGGGAAACAAGCCACAATGACAGTCGGTGAGTTTGAAGCCGAGACGCCAAGGCCGCGTTCGCGCGTGACGATCTCCTGGTTTGCCAAGCGCCTGGTTTTGGGGATCTTGATTTTGGTGATTTCAATTGGCGGGCTCGCCTGGCTGCTGCATGCCGCAATTGACCCCGTACCCGCGACCGCGCCTGAGTCCCTTCTAGATGTCATGGGCCGTTTGGCATCGCAGTTTTAATGGCCGAACGAACACCCTGCAGAAAACTCGAGGGGCCGCAACATGTGTGCCCCTTGCTTTTCCCCTGGTGATCCAACAGCTGACCTCCCCGCTTGAATAGCTCAGCAGCAGGTTGGTTTTTTGGGTTCAACAGGCGCGACTTCCCCGTACGCCATATTGAATGGATCCTGAGAGCGGCTCTTGGGGAATACACCGTAGTGGCTATTTTGATTGCCGATTAGCTCGAAGAACCTGCCGAAGCGGGAGGCCGACAAAATCCGGTGGGTGTTGCCGGAGACAGGAACGATCTGGCCCAGAGGAAAAACGCTGTCGGAGTCGAGTTGGAGCAAACTGTCGTGGTTCGCGATCCCACCTTGATACATCGCGGTCTGTCCGTAGTTTTCACAACCCGACTCCAGTTCGGAAACCTTGAAGAGCCGATAGGTGGCGGACACGAACCGAGCCGCCCCAATCATTTCGGTGATTTCCGGGTCGTGAACTTCAAGTGGGCGGGCCTCGACCAGCCGCGGGTCCTTGAATCCGCTTTGTCTCGCAATCTCGATGAAGTCGCTCCAATAGAGCGCGCCTCCCAGACACTCCCCCAGCACAACAGGATGCTGTTTGATGTCTTCGTCCAACCGCCGGTCGGCGTAAACATCGGCGAAATACATTTCGCCGCCAGGCTTCAAAAGGTCGTAGGCGCCGCGAAGGACCGCGCCCTTGTCTGGGGACAGGTTAACGACGCAGTTCGATACGATCGCGTCAAAGCTGGAGGGCGGCAAATCCAGCTCGGATAACTTTTCGATGTAACCCTTCATGAAGCGCGTATTGGCGCTCGCATAGCCAAAACGCTGCCTGTGCCACTCCACGTGCTTTTCGGCAACGGCCAGTTGCTCGTCGGTCATGTCGACACCGACAACCTCGCCCTCCGGACCGACCATCTGCGCCAGCGCATAGGCGTCGCGTCCGGTACCGCAACCGAGATCGAGAACGCGTGCTCCTTCCACGGCCTCCGGCAATACCGTTCCACAGCCATAGAACTTTGCGAGCACTTCATCGTGGACGTTGGATAGAGTTCGTTTCACAAAATCCGGCAAGCCGTCGGAGGTGCAGCAGGCATTTGTCTTAAGATCGGTGCTGTTCTGCAAGACTTTGCCATAGTAGTCGCGAACGACTTCAGTACTCATTGCTTTCCTCGTTGCCGTGCCAACCTGCGGGTCGGGCGACGGCCGTACCAGATGCCTCCATCAGTGGCCTTTTTGCTTGTTTGTTAAGCATGTGGACCACTGATTTTTGCGCCGCAGGTTCTGATCTAGTGTTGTCGACAAACTCCTGGGTAGATTTCTCGCCGGGTTGATCGACTCTCTAACAGTCACATATGATCGGGAAGTTCACTATCCGCAGCAAGCCAAGCAACAAACCAGACGGTGGGCGCTCAATGTCAGCTCCGCATAAGAACTTTCCGGAGTTTTATATTACTGCGCCCCAACCTTGTCCCTACTTGGAAGGGCGCAAGGAGCGGAAGCTCTTCACGCATCTTACCGTCGACCGGCCCATGGCGCTGATCGATAATCTGCTCAAGGGCGGTTTTCGGCGTAGCCAGAGCATCGCCTACACACCGCACTGTGACGGCTGCAACGCTTGTGTTTCGGTGCGCGTACCGGTGGACGACTTCCAGCCTGGCAAATCCATGCGGCGCATCATCGCCCGCAACCGGGACCTGTCCGCACGATCGGTGCCGGCCATGGCAACCTCAGAGCAATATTCGCTGTTTCGCAGCTATATCGATTCCCGTCACAGCGATGGTGGCATGGCGGATATGACTGTGCTCGACTTCTCCGTGATGATCGAAGACAGCCCCATCGACACGTTTCTCATCGAGTACCGACGCAAGCCAGAAGACCCTCTTTCGCAATCTCTGCCGCTCGGCCCGCTGAAAGCCGTGGCCCTATGTGACCAGCTCTCCGATGGCGTTTCCTTGGTGTACAGCTTCTTTGATGCCGACGAGGAAGCGCGCAGTCTCGGAACTTACATGATCCTCGAGGGCATCGAGCGAACACGCCGCCAGGGTCTGCCTTACCTCTATCTGGGGTACTGGGTCGCCGGCTCGCAAAAGATGGATTACAAAATCCGTTTCAAGCCTCAAGAGCACCTCACACCGGAAGGTTGGCGTCCCGCAGAGTAGCGCTTGGGGACTTCGCTTTTTTTGGCTATCAGCGAACACAACATTGGCTTCAAACATTTGTGATCCGCCGGCGCCCCGGTTCGGGTTTCCTCCTGCTTATGGCTTGGGCATGCTGCGCGCCCGTTACGCAGTGCACGCGGATGGTTTCAAGCAGCACCATTTTGGGCTGGCGTGCGTAGACCGTTACCTTACCCCCATTCGTGGGTTCTCTCGGCGCCCGGCTCCTCAGTCCGGGAACATTGAAGCCCAGCCGAGACCAATCGATCGAAAGGCGTGAGCGTGCCGAGTACAAACTCCCAGAGCGCTGGAAGGGGTCCCTCAGCGCATCATCTAGCCCTCTCCAAACGCTTGACGGAGAGCCGCTTGTTATCGCTGGAGCTTGCACGTCCATTATCGGACGAGGACCAAGTCGTGCAGGCTATGGATGACGCCAGCCCGACGAAATGGCACCTCGCGCACACGACTTGGTTTTACGAGGCGCTCATCCTGCAGAACTATCTGCCCAGCTACAAACCCTTCTCGGAACAGTTCAACTATTGCTTCAATTCATACTACGAAACGCAAGGCGAACGGCACCCGCGCGCTTCCCGAGGCCTGTTGACACGGCCCAGCGCGGCGGAGGTTCGCGATTACCGTGCGCATGTTGATGACGCCTTGGACAAGTTGATGCAGACCGACCGGGGGCAAAGCCCGGAAGTTGGAGAACTCATCGAGCTTGGCATCAATCACGAGCAGCAACATCAGGAGCTACTGCTCACCGACATCCTCAGCCTGTTCGCTTCGCAGCCATTAAAGCCCGCATACCTGAGCCCCGGACTCCGGTCGGTGGCAGCCAACGAAGAAGCGGCGACATTCATCTCTTTTGAGGGAGGCGTGTTTCGGATCGGCAACCGGGGCGAGGGCTTTTGCTACGATAACGAGACTTCTTGTCATGAAGCAATGATACATCCATTTCGGATTGCTGACCGCTGTGTGACAAACGGTGAGTATCTGACCTTCATTGAAGATGGTGCCTATGCCAATCCGTTGTGTTGGCTGTCGGATGGGTGGGCTACGGTGAAGAGCCAAGGCTGGAATGCACCAGGCTACTGGGAATGTGAAGACGGCATCTGGCATCAGATGACGCTCGGCGGACTGCTGCCGATTGACCTTCAGGCTCCCGTCAGCCACGTCAGTTTCTATGAAGCCGAAGCGTTCGCGCGGTGGGCTGGAAAACGGCTGCCAACAGAATTCGAATGGGAGGTCGCTTCGCGCGGTGTGGACGTTTGCGGGAACACACTGGGGCGTGGAGCATTACGACCACTTCCTGCTGGTGAGCGCGATGTCGATGCACCGCGGCAAATGTTTGGTGACGTCTGGGAGTGGACCGCGAGCGCGTATCTGCCCTACCCCGGTTACAAGCCCCCGGCCGGAGCCGTAGGCGAATACAATGGAAAGTTCATGTGCTCCCAAAACGTCCTGAGGGGCGCGTCATGCGTGACGCCAGACGGACATAGCCGACGGACTTACCGTAATTTCTTCTACCCAAATCAACGCTGGCAATTCATGGGCCTTCGGCTCGCGGAGGATGCATGACCTCGATTTCAAAAGTAGCCCGTAAACCGGGTTCCGATGTACCGCGTGATGCTGGCGAACCGGCGGATTTGGAGTTTGCCCGTGAACTTCTGCGTGGGTTGCGGCAGCGGGAAAAGGCAATTCCGTGTCGTTTCCTTTACGATCGGCGGGGAAGTGAACTGTTCGAGCAGATCACGGAATTGCCTGAATACTATCCGACGCGCACAGAAACCAAAATTCTGGAATCCTGCGTGAGTGAGATCCGCTCCTCGACGCCAACCGGCAGCCTACTCGTCGAGTTTGGTTCAGGTTCCAGCACCAAGACGGAGATCTTACTGTCAGCGCTTGACCGGTTGGCGGGTTACGTACCGATCGACATTAGCCCTTCCGCTCTAGAGGAAGCAAAAGAGCGCTTGTCCACCCGCTTTCCCGAGCTGAGTATTTTTCCCGTGGCAGGGGATTTTTCCGCAAGCATGACACTGCCGACGGAATTTATCGGGACACCAAAACTCGGATTCTTCCCCGGCTCAACGATTGGAAACCTCGAGACCGCTGAGGCGGAGCATCTGCTTACCAACATGCGCGATATCCTTGGCGCCTCCAGCCGTCTCGTTATCGGAGCGGACCTGCGCAAGGATCAAGACGTTTTATTGGCGGCATATAATGATGCCCAAGGAGTGACGGCGGCGTTCAATCTCAACTTGCTAACTCGCGCGAACCGGGACCTTAAGGCGAACTTCGATCTTTCAAGGTTCGAACACTTGGCGACCTATGACCCGGATCGTGGTCGGATTGACATGAACCTCGTCAGCAAGATCGATCAAACCGTAAACGTGCTCGGACACGAGATTACCTTCTCCAAGGGAGAACGGATTCATACGGAGCACTCACACAAATACGAAATCGAAGGTTTCCGGGACCTGGCGCGGCGGGCCGGCTGGACACCCAATCGCTTCTGGACGGACGATAGGTCGTACTTCAGCGTGCACGAGTTGCATAATCCTACATAAATTGGTCGAGCCTCGATGCCGACTTAGCCTGAGGTGTCGCGCACCAAGGAATCCGTCAGTCACGAGGTGACGGAGCGGGAAAGTACGCGTTAGTGTCTGTCAGATTAGATACTCACAGCACTCGCCGGACCAATGATGAGAACAGAAACGCCGCGCGCGATCCGACTGGAAGACTACCGACCACCGGATTTTTTTATTGATTCCGTTGACCTCGACATCTCGCTGCACCCCACCGATACGATCGTCCGCGCCAAACTCAAGGTGCGTGCCAATCCCAACGTCAAACGCAAGCCCAAGCAACTGCGTCTGGACGGTGAGCACATCGGCCTCGAAAGCTTGAGGATCAATAAGAGAGAACTTGAACGGGGCTCCTTTCGCGCAACAAAAAGTGGGTTGACGATCTCCGACCTGCCGGCCGAGCGCTTTGAACTCGACATCACAACGCGGATCAATCCGGAGGCCAACAAGGCCTTGCAGGGGCTCTACCGCTCTCGCGGAGTCTACTGCACACAATGCGAGGCTGAGGGATTTCGGAGGATTACGTATTTTCTCGATCGGCCGGACATTCTATCGACTTACCGCGTTCGCCTTGAAGCCGATCTCAACGAAGCGCCGGTCTTGCTGGCCAACGGCAACCTCTTGGAGCGTGGGACGCTACGAGGTGGGCGCCGGCACTACGCCATCTGGCATGATCCTTTTCCGAAGCCCTGTTACTTGTTCGCGATTGTTGGAGGGGACCTTGGGTCCATCGCATCAAGTTTCAGGACAATGAGTGGCCGCGATGTCGCTCTCACCATTTACGTCGAGCACGGGAAGGAAGAGCGCGCCGCCTGGGCGATGGACGCACTCAAGCGGTCGATGCGCTGGGACGAGAAAATGTTCGGGCGCGAATACGATCTTGAGGTCTTCAACATCGTGGCGGTGTCCGACTTCAATATGGGCGCCATGGAAAACAAGGGGCTCAATATTTTCAATGACCGCCTCATTCTTGCTTCACCTGATACAGCCACGGACACAACCTATGCGGCCATCGAGAGCGTTGTCGCACACGAGTATTTTCACAACTGGACGGGAAACCGGATCACATGCCGCGACTGGTTTCAGCTCTGCCTGAAGGAGGGACTCACGGTCTATCGTGACCAGGAGTTTTCCGCCGACGAGCGCTCACGCGTGGTGCAGCGCATCAGCGACGTCCGCCAGCTGAAGGCCATCCAGTTCGCCGAAGATGCAGGACCATTGGCTCATCCTGTACGGCCCCGCAGCTACATTGAGATCAATAACTTCTATACGGCGACGGTTTATGAAAAAGGCGCCGAAGTCGTTCGCATGTTGCAAACCCTCCTTGGACAGGAAGACTTTCGACGCGGCATGGACCTGTTCTTTGAGCGTCATGACGGTGAAGCCGCAACCGTTGAAGAGTTCCTCGCTTGTTTCGCCGAGACATCCGGGCTCGACCTAAGCCAGTTCAGTCTCTGGTACGACCAGTCAGGAACGCCCGACCTCAAGGCTACGTTCAATTATGACCGGCGGGCACAGACTGCGAAACTAACGATCGAACAGACCATGCCGCCTACGCCAGGCCAACCCACAAAGGAAGCCATGCTGATTCCAATCCGGGTCGGCCTCGTCGGAAAGGAAGGCGACCTTCCACTTGAACTGAAGAATGGTGACAAACTTTGCGGAGACCTCGTCCAGCTCACCAAGAAGCGCCAATCCTTTTCGTTTGTGAATGTGGCCGAGAGACCTGTGCCATCTTTGTTGCGAGGCTTTTCCGCACCGGTGAACCTGTCGATTGATCTGAGCGACAAGGACCTCGAGTTCCTCTTGGCGCACGACAGCGATCCGCTCAATCGCTGGCAAGCGGCAAACACCTTTGCAACGCGGATCATACTGCGGCGCGTCAAGAGCCTTGCCAAAGCGAAGAGGTCAGTGAGTGGTCAGGGGTTGGCTCGGGCATTGGGCCATGCGCTCAGCGACGACAGTCTCGACTGGGCGTTCCGGGCCGAGCTGATGCAGTTACCAAGTGAGAACGATGTCGCCCGCGAACTGGGCCGCAACGTCAATCCCGATCATATCCACGCCGCTCACTGCGGTCTGTCGCGCCTTCTGGCGGGACAACTTGAGGAGCAGCTGCTGGATTTGCATACGTCCCTGGCCAGTAAGGGGCGCTTTTCGCCCGACGCCGAGAGCACCGGCCGTCGGGCCGCCCGAAATGCAGCGCTCACACTCTTGTTGAGCCGCGGTCGAAAGACGGATCTCGAGTTGGCCCAAAAACACTACTTCTCGGCCGCCACCATGACCGAGGCAGCACACGCCTTGTCACTACTGGCGGGTTCAGCGGGCGAGCAACGCAAAGCTGTGCTTGAGCACTTCTATGAGCGCTGGAAAGGCGATCACGTTGTCATCGATACCTGGTTTGCAGCTCAGGCCGTATCGCCGAGGGCCGGCGTTATCGATGATATCGAGAGGCTTATGTTGCATAAGCCCTTTGACATAACGGTTCCGAACAAGGTTCGCGCACTCATCGGGAATTTCGTCATGCGAAATCCGGTGCAGTTCAATCGAGCAGATGGCAAAGGGTATCGATTTATTATCGACCAGGTTCTGACGATCGACAGGTTCAATCCTCAGATCGCCGCACGACTGCTGAACGGGCTTCGAAGTTGGCGTGTGCTGGAACCGGTTCGCCGGAAGGCCGCGAAAAAGGCCCTGGAACGCCTGACCGAACAAAATTCCATCTCCCGGGACACGAGTGAGATTGTGGCT
Organism: Filomicrobium sp.; assembly: GCA_029287535.1. Classification (GTDB taxonomy): domain Bacteria; phylum Pseudomonadota; class Alphaproteobacteria; order Rhizobiales; family Hyphomicrobiaceae; genus Filomicrobium. The sequence goes on along the minus strand of JARFQY010000201.1, from coordinate 12,484 downwards.
CGGATTCTTCAGGACTGAATCTTCAAAGATCTTATCTCATTAATCCGATTTAATCTCCTCGACACGACCCGGCGAAGCACCGAAACTGACCATACGATTCGCTGGCGGGGGTGTCTGGGAATCGTTGCTGTCGGGGCAATTCGTAAAAAAGAAAATCGGGGGCGATGGGTATGGAGGGGACTTTGTCCGCCAGACCAGAGGGGAGTATTGTGCCAGCTGACGGACAAGCTGTCCGGCATTCTGGGCTCAGAACTCACCGGCGCGTTTCCCTCTACAAACGCAGGGACGCTATTCTTGGCGCGAGCGCTGCGGTGCTTGCCTATCTCGCCCTTGTTTCGCATTTCATTGAGGCGGTTCCGCTAGCTTTGGCACCCATCTGTGCCGCCTGCTCAGCCTTGATCATCGGTATCATTTGGCGCTCCGAACGGACCGATGATCGGGAGTTTGCCGCAGAACGTTGCTTTCCAACCGCGACGGCGTCAGGCGATGACAAAACACTGATTGCTTGGCCGGGACCGGCGCGAGCACAGGCTCACCCGCGACTTGCCGCTGAACTGGCGCAGGCAGAAGCGCTTGCCCAACTGACCGCGAAAATCTCCCACGAGTTGCGTACGCCTCTCAACGCGGTGATCGGCTTTTCGGAGCTCATGTCGCGCGAAACATTCGGTCCTCTTGGGTCCCAGCGCTATCAGACTTACGCGGAACATATCCTGGCGTGCGGGCAGACTTTGCTGAAATCGGCTGAAGATACTTTGGCGATCACCTCAGCGCTTGCCGAGCCGATGAAAGTCGGGGGCTCGGCCGCTCAGCCGCTGGTGCTCAGCAAACTCTTGTCAGAGGCGCGGTGCAGTCTGGGATCGCAGTTGCCTGGAAGAGAACTTCCTATCGAATGCATCCTTCCCGGCGAGATCGCCCTTTGCGGGGATGCCCGGGCGCTCCGCCAGGTGTTTATCAATTTGATGCAGGAGGCCGGCAGGCGGTCCTGCGGGAAGCTACCAGTTCTGGTCCAGGCAAGGCTTGAGGGACAGACGGTGAAGCTTGAATTCTCCGGTTATCACGGATGTGGCGGCGACAGTCTGCCTGACAGTCTGCCGCTTAGCGTGGCGCGGGCGCTGAGTGAACTCCATGGCATGCATCTTAAGACGAAAGCCGATGAAGGCGGCTGGTGGCGCGCCGAGGTGGTGCTTGAGCAAGCGCTCCAGCAGGACTTTTTTGGAGCGGCGAGTTCGAAAAGCCAGGAAGTGCCCTGCGTAGCAGCGTAACCGTTCTTGCTGCTCGACACGGCGCTTCACCAAATGATCTCTTCATAAGCTTTGGCGACTTCCGCAAGGCTTTCCTTCAATCGCAATTCCATAGCTTCGAAGGTTGGTGCTTCACCGGCGCGGGCCAACAGCTCACGCATCCCAAGTGGAGCCGTCTCCGGCTTGAAGGGCCCCTCGCTGCAGATCCGCATGACTTGTGTGAGGTCACTGAGCAACCTCCCGGCAGGTAGCAAAACCTCAGCATGGTGTGGACTCAATAGGCCCTTGTCGCGAAGACGCCGAAGAGCACCCAACGTCGATGTCTCCAATACGTCAGGGTGTTCGGCGGCATGGATGAGTTGCAGGAACTGGGCAATAAACTCCAAGTCAATCAGGCCGCCACGAACCTGCTTGATGTCCCAATGGTTGGTGGTGCCTTTTTCGGCCGCGATGCGCTCGCGCATTTGCCGCACCTCGTTTGCGATCTTGGTCCGATCCCTGGGCTGGGTCAGACAGTCGCGAATGGCAGCCTCAACCTGTTCGCGCAGATGCTGCGGGCCCGCGATGACCCTGGCGCGGGTCAAGGCCATGTGTTCCCAGGTCCACGCTTCGTTTGATTGATAGTCTCTGAAGCTCTTCAGTCGTGTGGCGACGGGGCCCTGTTGGCCGGAGGGACGCAAACGCATATCGACATCATAGAGGGATCCCTCAGACGTTGGAGCGCTGAGCGCACTTATAAGACGCTGCGTCAACCTGGCGTAGTACTGTGCCGGTGCCAGAGGACGCTGACCGTCCGTCTCGACGACTTGTTGATCAAAATCGTAGATTACGATGAGGTCCAGGTCGGAACCGGCACTCATCTCACGGCTGCCAAGCTTACCCATGCCGAGAACCACGGCAGCTCCGCCGGCAACTTCGCCATGGTGGATCGAGAGCTCGGCCTTGACGGCGTTGAGAAGCGCCTCGATCAAGCTTTCGGCGATGCGTGCGTAGGCCTCTCCGGCACGGCTGGCGTCGATCGTGCCCGATAATACACGGACACCAACTAGGAACCACTGCTCGCTTCCGACAATGCGGGCGCTGTCAAGCAGCTCCTGAAAGTCGTCGGCACGCTTCAATTCGGCTTGGATGACGTCATCCAACTCGTCGGCGCCTGGCAATGTCTCAAAGGTGCGTGGGTCGATCACGGCGTCGAGCAGACGGCGACGGCGGGACAGGATGCGCGCCAAGCGCGGAGCTGTGCCCATGATGTCGGCGACAAGTCGCAGAAGGTTCGGATTGGCTCGCAAAAGCGAGAAGAGCTGGATTCCCGCGGGGAGATCAGAGACGAAGCGGTCAAAAGCAGTAATGGCGGCATCTGGATCAGCGGTGTCCGCCAGGGCTTCGATGAGAAACGGCTGCACCTCGGTCAGACGTTCCCGGGAGCGGGGTGAACGGACCGCGGCGTAGCGGCCATGATGCCAGCCTCGCACGATCTCGATTACCGTGCTCGGCTTCGTGTAGCCCATATCGCGGAGAACGGTCACGGTATCGGGATCATCGTCGCTACCGGCAAAAACCAAGTTTTCACCGCGGGTCGTGAGTTCGGGCATGTCTTCGAAAAGTGCTGCGTAGTGGCCCTGCACGGTCTGCAAGACCGGCAAGATCGCTTCGGAGAACGCTTGGGTGTCCGCGTATCCTGCAAAATGCGCAAATGCCTCGAGACGTTCCGGATCCGACGGGATCGAATGAGTCTGCTCGTCGGCAACCATCTGGATGCGATGTTCCATCTGACGCAGGAAGCAATAGGCGGTTTTCAGCTCATCGCGGACTTCCGGTTTGATCCACTCGCGTTCGGTGAGCACATCAAGCGTTTCCAGTGTTCGACGCAGCCGCAAGGCGCGTTGGCGCCCACCAGCGATCAACTGCTGCGTTTGCACGAAGAATTCAATCTCGCGAATGCCGCCGCGACCAAGTTTCAGGTTGTGACCGGCAACGCCGATACCACCAAGCTTCTTGAAGGCGTGGACCTGGCGCTTCATGGCATGCACATCGGCGATCGCCGCAAAATCCAGATAGCGACGCCAGATGAATGGCTCGAGTTCCTGCAGGATGGCATCACCGGCTTGAATATCACCGGCCACCGCGCGGGCCTTTATGAGCGCGGCGCGCTCCCAGTTCTGACCGAAACTCTCGTAGTACTGCAGGGCTGCGTCCGTTGAGATTGCCAGCTGGGTGGCGCCAGCGTCGGGACGTAGCCGCAGATCGGTTCTGAAGACATAGCCGTCGGCGGTTCGCTCATCGATGAGTTTGACGAGGTCCCTCGTTAGCCGGACGAAAAAAGGTTGGTACTCCAAGCCTTCCTTGAGGCGCGCCAGACTGCGCTCGTAAAAGACGATGAGATCGATATCACTGGAGTAGTTGAGTTCGCGGGCGCCATACTTGCCCATGCCAAGAACGATGTAGCCGGACCCCAGCTCCGGTGTCTCCGGAGTGTCGGTAAGCCAGTCGCCTTTTTCTGTGGCTTTGCGCAACAAGTAGCGGATCGCGGTTTGCAGGGCCGCATCGGCGGTTTGCGTGAGTACTTCGGTGACGGTTATTGGAGACCAGATGCCGCCAATATCCGTCAAAGCCGTAAGCAAGGCGACCTCCGACTTGAAGCGGCGCAGAAGGCGCATGGCTTCTGGATCGGAAGAGGCCACGGCCATTCCATCAATCAGGCCTGCCTTGAGGTCCGCGAAGTGGGCTTCCGGTTCGCAGGAGAGGAGACGCAGAAGCCGAGGGGGCTCGGTCCGGATCAGACCGGAGAGATACGAGGAGCCCGCGAAGATGCCGGTCAGGAGCGCGCGGACCTGCGGGGCGTCGAATACCTCGAGGTTCCGGGTTGTTGCGTCCGGATCGGACTGCAGAGTATTAACCAGCTCCTCTAGGTCCTCGGTATAACGAGGGTCTTCAGGTGTTACCGGAGCGGCTGTCAGCCGCGTGTGTAGCGGGCCCTCAGTGGACAGTTGGGGTGTTGGCGTGTCGCTCATGATTGCGCCTCGTCTTGCACGACATTGGCCAGGCGCGGGCCAACTCACAGCGGGAAACTGAGGACGGCCTTTAGCCCGGGATGATTATCTTCAAGGCGAAGCTCGCCTCCATGCAAGCGCGCAACTGCCGCAACCAAGCTTAATCCCAGACCCGTCCCTGGCAAGCTGCGGCTTTTGTCGAGGCGAACAAAACGCTCCATGGCGCGAACGCGGTCGGCGGAAGAAATACCGGGGCCATCGTCCGCGACGGTGATTTCCGCGCAGCCTTCGCGACGCTGGAGGCGAATTGTGACCTCACCGGACTTCGGTGTCTCCAATCCCGATTTCGTGGAATTGGCACTCGTATTGCGGCCATACTTGATCGCGTTGTCTATGAGATTAATGACCGCCTGGCCGATGAGTTGTCGGTTGGCCCGCAGCGTAACATCGGCTGTTTCGGCCACCGAAAGGCTGAGCCCCGCTTCTTCGGCGACCGGCTCATAGAGTTCGGCGGCATCCGAGAGGACACGGGCCAGGGGAACCGGTGACTTGGTTTTTTCAATCGCTCCCGCCTCAAGCCGGGCAATCAAGAGCAACGCATTGAATGTTTTAATGATTTCGTCTGCAGCTTCGATCGTTTGGCCTAATCCTGCTGCAAGGTCCTTTTGAGTCTTGGCCGTGCGCAGAGTGGATTCGGCGCGTTGGCGCAGCCGGTTTAATGGCGTCTTCAGGTCGTGAGCGATGTTATCGGAGACTTCCTTTAGGCCGTGCATTAGGTGTTCGATCCGGGTCAGCATTTCGTTGACGCTCTGCGAAAGCCGATCGAATTCGTCGCCACTGCCCTGAACAGGTAGACGGCCGCTGAGATCACCATCCATGATCGTACGGGTTGCCGAGGTCAGTCGGTCAACTCGCGACAGTACCGAGCGACTGGCGAGAAATCCCAGTCCGAGACCGCCCAGCGCTATGACCGCGAAGGCAGCGAAGGCTAGCAGTCGCATCCACCAGATGAGCGCCCGTTGAACCTCGATGTCACGGGCAACAACGAGCAGGCCGCCGTTCTTCAGATGCACAGGTAGTCCAGCAGCAGTTCGTTCCCCCGACACCGGGCCGTTTTGGTAGCGATACTTGAACAGCCCACCAGAGGTTCCAGCAGCAAGTTTGGGCGGGATGGAAGCCAAATTGCCGGCGCTCTTGCTGCCTGATGGATCCGATAGGTAATAGAGCCGTGTGTCGGATTTCTTGCTGAGACGCTTGATCGCTTCGCGCAAGGCGTCCGGTTCGCCATAATCCGATGAGGCCAGAAGGGCTTCGGCCTCGGCACTCAGAGCGTCGAGAATATCGGCCACAAAGACCCGGTTCACCTGCCAAATCGCCAGCGCGAATAGTGCCGCCGTGACAACGAGGAATGACGCGACCGCCAGCGCGCTCAACCCGAATACAGTGGTCGCAAACGTGGCGCGCGAGGGGCTACCCGTCACTTTCACGGACGACGTATCCTGCCCCTCGGACGGTATGGATGAGGGGCTTGTCGAAGGACTTGTCGATCTTGGAGCGCAAGCGTGAGACATGGACATCGATGACATTTGTCTGGGGGTCAAAGTGGTAGTCCCAAACATTCTCCAGCAGCATGGTTCGGGTGACGACCTGACCTGCATGCTTCATCAGGTATTCCAACAACCGATATTCCCGCGGCTGCAGCGTAATGGGTTCGCCAGCCCGCGTGACCGCGTGCGACAGGCGATCAAGAACCAGATCGCCGACGACGAGACGAGTTGCCTGTTCACCGGGGATTGTACGACGAGACAACGCTTCGACGCGCGCCAATAGCTCGGCGTAGGCGTAAGGTTTGGTCAGGTAGTCATCGCCGCCGGCCTTGAGGCCCTTTACGCGGTCGTCGACTTCGCCGAGCGCGGATAGTACGAGAACCGGTGTCTGATTGCCTTCCTTGCGCAAGGTATGGATGATTGAGAGACCGTCCAGCTCAGGCAACATGCGGTCTATCAAGAGTACATCAAACGCACCTTCCCGAGCGAGTTCCAACCCGGTGGCCCCATCGGCGGCCCATTCAGCGTTATGGCCGCTTTCCTTCAAAGCCTTGGTAAGAAAGCTCGCCGTTTCGGTGTCGTCCTCGACGAGGAGTACGCGCATTGGCTGGCCTCAAGTTTTGTTTTTGTTCATCGGACCGGTCCAGTGAATGCCACAGTGCCGAGCGGACGGCTTGGGCAGTATATGGGCCTCAGACTAAAGGGGGCGGTCCGCCATAAGATCAGACCGCCCCCCTACTTGTTACCACATTCAGTAATTGCAACCCAGTCGGTTCAGCCCTTCTTCTTCAGCCGGACGGCGACGAAGCGCTTGCTGTTGCCCGACTTGATGTGAAGCAGAACGGCGCCGCGGTCGCGTTGCGTGGCCTTCTTGACGCCCTTCACAACATCATCGGTTGCTTTGACGTCCACGCCTTGAACTTCCAAGACGATGTCACCGGCCTTCAACCCTTTGCGGGCCGCATCCGAATCTGGATCAACACTGGCAATCACCACGCCACCTGCCTTGCTCGACTTGCCGGGCTTCAAAGAGAGCCCAAGTTGGTCAAGCTCGGTCACCTTGGGAGCTAATGGCTTGCCTTCGCGCAGGGCGGCCAGCTCAACGCTCGAAGAGGGGAAGCGACCCAGTTCAACATCGACAACCTTCTTGCCGTTGTCACGCCAGATGCCGACGGCAACCTTTTGGCCCGGGGAGTAGGCTGCGATCTTGCGAGCCAGATCACGGCTGTCTTTGACCGCCGAGCCGTCGACTGTCAGGATTGCGTCCTGAGCCAGCAGGCCGGCACCTTCCGCCGGACCCTCAGGGGTCACGTCAGAGACCAGAGCGCCTTTGGGGACTTCAAGACCAAGACTGGCTGCGGTGTCTTCGTCGATGTTTTGGATCTTAACGCCCAGCCAACCGCGGCTGACGGTGCCATCGCGCTTGAGCTGATTGATCACTTCCACAGCGGTGACAGCCGGGACAGCGAAGGCAATGCCGACGTTGCCACCTGAGGGGCTGTAGATGGCCGTGTTAACGCCGACGACCTCACCCTTGAGGTTGAACGTAGGACCACCCGAGTTGCCACGGTTCACAGCGGCATCGATCTGCATGTAATCATATGGTCCAGAGCCGATGTCGCGACCCTGCGCGGAGATGATTCCCGCAGTCACCGTGCCACCAAGTCCGAACGGGTTGCCAACGGCAAGAACCCAGTCACCAACGCGAACCTTGCCAGACGAAAACTTGACGAACGGGAAGGTCTTGCCTTTTGCGTCCTTGATCTTCAAGAGCGCCAGATCAGTGCGGGGGTCCGCACCCACAAGCTCCGCGGCGTGCTTGGTATCCTTGTCGAAGCGCACCTCGATCTCGGAGGCGTTGTCGACGACGTGATTATTGGTGACGATGTAACCGTCGCTGGAGATCACGAAGCCTGAGCCTTGCGCCAGTGACGGACGAGCCGGACCACGGCCTTGAGGCTTGTTGCGGTACTCCTTCGGCAGATTGTCGAAGAACTTCTTCAACGGGTGGTCGTCAGGAATGTCCGGCATTCCCGGTATCTGCGGCCCGCCCTTGTTGGCGGCGGTCGACTTACCGTTCGTGACGGAAATGCTGACAACAGCCGGACGTGTCTTTTCAACGATATCCGCAAAACTGATCGGCGCAGGACCGTAGGGCGTATTAACGGTCTTGGCTTTGTCGGGCGCGAACTGCGCCTGAGCTCCGACGTTGGTGCCGTCGAAGGCCAGCATGAGCCCGGACGCTGCCAGCACCGCAGCGGCGGCGGCACTGCGCCGGCCCCAAGTCTGGGTCCTGGTGGGCGCACCGGTATGTCTCACCAGGGCGTCAGACGATGCTTGCATAAATGTGTCTCCTGTTCGGTCCAAAAATCATTCGCGAGAAACACATTTAGTGAGGCGCCGCTTACGACAGTATTGCTGAGAGATTAAACATTTTTAATGGAAGGGGGCTTTCGGGGGCGCGCAGGCGTCATCCCTTGTCGAGGATTCGCTTCAATTTGGCCTCCTCGTCCGGCGAGAGAGCCGGTTCGGCCGCTCCGGCGCCATTGGCCGCGGCGGCGGCGGCGGTTCGCCCGGGATTCATAACCGACCGTGCAAGCCAGATGGCGCCGAACAACACCAAGAGGGGCGTGAACCACAAAAGCAAGGTGTGCCAGCCGAACGGCGGTTTCAGCAGGACAAATTCACCATAGCGGCTGACGATGAAATCCAGCACTTCCGAGTCGCTGTCGCCGTTCTTGAGGCGTTCGCGCACGAGAAGCCTCAAGTCGCGGGCGAGCGGAGCATCGCTGTCATCGATGGATTGATTCTGGCAAACCAAGCATCGCAGCTCCAACGACAACTGGCGCGCCCGCGTCTCTAGCTCCGAGTCCTTCAGGACTTCGTCTGGCTGAACGGCCCGCACGCTGTCCGTGCCTGCGGCAAATAGCAAGACGGCAATGGCAAGCAATGGGTAGAGCCAGTGTTTTGGAGCTAGAGCCTGCATCCTTTGTCTCCGACTATTCGGCTGGCGCCACAGCCACGGCAGGCTGCCGGCTCTTTCGCCGCGGCGCGCCAACCCGCAATCGGCGATCGGACAAAGAGATCCCGCCGGCAATGAACATCAGCAGGGCTCCGAGCCAAATAAAGCGGACAAGCGGATTGAAGTACAGGCGGATCGCATAACCGCCATCCTCCACCTGGGCGTCACCAAGTACCGTATAAAGGTCACCGCGCCAGGCCGCGTGGATGCCGGCTTCGGAAGTCGGTTGCGGAGGCGCGTCGTAGACCCGCTTAGAAGGACTTAATGTGGTCAGGGGAACGCCGTCACGGCTGACATCGAACGTCGCGACCTGCTCGCGATAATTGGGGCCGCGGAAGGGAGCGACACCCTTGAAGGTCAGCTCATAATTGGCGATGTCGACTTTGTCGCCGGGCTTCATAACGAGCACGGTTTCGATTCTGTACGCACTCGTTGCGACAATACCAATGACCATCAAGCCAACGCCGAAATGCGCAAGCGCCGTGCCGTAAACCGAGCGCGGCAAGTTCCACAGTCTGCGAAGCACCTCTTCGCGACCAGCCGACCCGACCTTGGCTCTGAAAGCCAGTTCCTGAAGTGCGCCGACCATGACATAGACGCCGATGGCCATCATTATGGGAGCAAGCCACGGGCCTCTGCTAGCGACAGCCATTGTTGCGACCATGGCGACGAGGCCGATCAGGGCCGCGATAATGAGCCGTTGCGCGACGCCCTGCAGGTCCCCCCGTTTCCAGGGCAAGAAGGGACCGAACGGCAGCGCAATCAAAAGCGGCACCATGAGCGGAATGAACGTCATGTTGAAGAACGGAGGCCCAACGGAGATTTTGGCTCCGGTCAGGCCCTCAAGAAGCAGAGGGTACAGCGTTCCAACAAGAACCGTCGCCGTGGCTGTGGTCAAAAGCACATTGTTGAGAACCAAGGCGCCTTCGCGGCTGATCGGAGCGAACAGGCCGCCTTGGCGTAACTCCCCTGCCCGCAGAGCGAAGAGTGCCAGACCACCGCCCACGAATATTGTCATGATCAACAGGATCGCCACACCGCGTTCGGGATCGACGGCAAACGCATGGACAGACGTGAGGACGCCTGAACGCACCAGGAAGGTGCCCATCAAGGACAAGGAGAACGTGAGGATGGCCAGCAGTATGGTCCAGACCTTCAAGGTCTCGCGCTTTTCCATGACGAGAGCGGAGTGCAACAACGCCGTGCCAGCGAGCCAGGGCATGAAGGAGGCGTTCTCGACCGGGTCCCAGAACCACCAACCACCCCAGCCCAGTTCGTAATAAGCCCACCAGGACCCCATGGCGATTCCGAGGGTCAGGCACATCCAGGCTGCCAGCGTCCATGGCCTAACCCATCGGGCCCAGGCGGCATTGATACGCCCTTCGATCAGTGCGGCAATGGCAAAAGAGAATGCGATCGAGAAGCCAACGTAGCCAGCGTAAAGAAACGGCGGATGCAGGGCCAACGCCGGATCCTGCAAAATGGGATTAAGGCCGCGCCCGTCCAATGGCGGGTTTTCAAGCCGCAGAAACGGATTGGAAGTCGCCAGCATGAAGATGCCGAATGCCAGCGCGATCGATGCCTGCACGGACAGAACGTTGGCCCTGAGGGTTTGCGGTAGTTCGTTCCCAAAAATCGCGACCGCGCTGCCGAATAGCGCCAGGATCAAGACCCAAAGCAGCAACGAGCCCTCATGGTTCCCCCATACGCCGGAGATGCGATAGATCAGAGGTTTCGTCGAGTGTGAGTTCGCCGCGACATTGGCCACCGAAAAATCCGAGACCACGTAGGCATACGTCAATGCGGCGAACGAGAAACAAAGAAGCACAAACTGCAGAATGGCGGCCGGCTTGGCGGTTTCCATCAAGCGCGGCTGTTTCGTCAACGAGCCCCAGAGTGGAACCACAGTCTGAAAGAGCGCGACGACAACCGCAAGGACCAAGGCAAAGTGACCGAATTCCACAATCATGGGGATGAGGCCTTCTCAACTAATTGTTTGACCCTGGATGCTCGGCGCCGGGCCCCAGCTTCACGCCTTTTTCTTTCAATGCCGCGGCAACTTCAGGGGGCATGTAATTCTCATCATGCTTTGCAAGCACGGTGTCTGCAACAAACTGGCCGTTGGCGTCCAATTTACCCTCGGTCACCACACCTTGCCCTTCGCGGAAAAGGTCTGGAAGAATTCCATCGTAAGACACGGGAACGGTCTCGACAGTATCGGTGACAGCAAATTTGACTTTAGTGCCTCTGCCACGCTCCACGGATCCATCGGCCACGAGGCCGCCCAATCGAAAACGCTGATCAAGATCCACCTTGCCCTCCACAACATCCGAAGGCGTGCGGAAGAACACGATGGTATCACGCAGGGCAAATGCCACCATGATGGCTGCCCCGGCAAGAATGCCGACGCCAGCGCCGATTAGGATTCCTCTTTTTTGTTTTCGCGTCATCTTTGTCCTGAACGCTCCCAAGCGATGGCCCGATCAGGTGCCAAGGCCCAGTTCACTTGCCAGCGCATCGAGACGCGCCTGTTTGTCATCATCTTTTTCAATGCTCTTGCGCGCCTGTGCAAGCGCGCGATGCGCATCTTCCTTTCGGCCAAGCACCGAATAGGCGCGTACGAGGCGCATCCATCCTTCGAAATCCGCTGGATTAGCCTCAAGCTTGGTGGCGAGGCGTTCGACCATCGAGTTGATGAATTCCTGGCGTTCCTGAGTGCTCAGCGCCTCTGCGGCGGCCACATCATCTTTGGTCGGGCCCGGCGCGGGCGGTGAGCCCTCCTCCGGTTTGGCCGAAGGCGCTTGGCTGGTGCCGCCGCGTTGGCTGGCAAGCTGCTTCAAGCGCGCTTCAACGACGTGCTTCCAGGGTGCTTCCTCTGGCGCGTCCGCAAGGACAGACCGATAGCCCTGCTCCGCCTCATCAAGTTTGCCCTCTTGCTCATCGGCCATCGCAAGCCAAAACCGTGCTTCAAAATTCTTCGGTTCAAGCTTCAGTACGCGTGCATAGGCTTTGCGAGCCGGTTCGATGATAATGCCATTGTTGGCCATGACGCTGGCCTCGGCAAATCCCCGGAGACGTCTTGTAGTTTCACCTTGCAAGCGGATCGCCTGGGCAAACGCACGGGCCGCATCATCGAAACGTTGCAACCTCAGATAGACGGGTGCAATGGCATCCCAGCCTCGCCCGTCCTCCGGCGTATCGCGCAGCTGGGCTTCGACCTTGGCGACAAGTTCGTTGATGGTGGCGCCTTCAGGGGATGACTGCAAACGGGCTGACTGCGGCAAACCTGGCATGGAGGGCGAACCAAGGCTCAGGTAGATGGCAAGGCTCAACAACGGGACGCAGATGGCTGTGGCATATGCCATACCAGTTGCCGAGAAGCCTCCAAGACTGGTGGTGCCCCTGGTCGCAGCGGTCGTGTCAGCCTCTTCGGAGCTTCGGATTAGTCGGCGCGCCAGCTCGCTTCGGGCGTTATCCGCCTCAGCCTCGTCGATCTGACCCCGGTCAAGTTCGGCGTCGATCTCGGCAAGTTGGTCGCGATATACGGCAAGGTCTGCCTCTTCCGGAGTCGCAGAATCGTCGTTCTCCGACAGCATCGGCCGTACCAAGACGGCAATGACGGCAGCGACAACAACCGCGTAAACTATCCAGAGGATCATCGCACTCGCTTCAAGCTTTCTTCTT
>JARFQY010000068.1 GCA_029287535.1 Filomicrobium sp. | reverse complement strand
CTATGGTCACGGCGGAACCAACGGCCGCGCACGCACCGCAAAATCCGGAAACGGCTACAAGGTCAATGCTGGTGATAAGCGCTCCAGGCGCCGTCGCTCGCCGGGCTCTGCGACCGCAGCTGAGGAGACGCCGGATTCCTACGGCAATGCCAACCATAGCTACAACGAACAAGCGCTGCGCTCTGCGTTTGGTGCCTATGCCACTCGCGCGGCGGCGGAATTCTCCAATGGTCTTGAAGACGATAACGGGTTTGCTGAACAAGATGCCGAGCCCGTCGCCACGCCGGCCAACAGCAACACGTCACCCTCAGTGCGTGCCGACAACACCGGGCGGGCAGAAGACTCCGGGTCCGAACCGGCGAAGATCGCAAACGGCTCGACCGTCGCCGACAGTACCGTGATCAAACTTTCGAGTAAGCGTAACGCGCCGGTTTCCGAATCGGAGGTTCGTTTTCTGACCGCCGATTGTGCCCCTCTGGCCGACCCAGAGCAACGCACGTCCACTGAAGACACAGCCGAAGTTGCCCAACTGGAAGAGACCGCCGTATCCGCGGCCGATGAACCAGGCGCTGAAGCAACTGTAACCCTGACCCGCGAGACCGCCACCTTCACGGTTCCAGCGGACGATGCTCGCGTCTCTGCTGCGCTCTCAGCCGCGCAGCCGGCCGACGTCAACAAGTCGTTATTGGCACCAGCAACCACAGAAATGAAGGTCGCGACACCGCCGCCTTTGCTGGAGCAGGAGGATGAGGTAGGTGCAGACGATACGCCGTCGGAGGAGAAATCAGGTGTGGAGAAATCCCGCTGGGAACTCACTCAGGACCCATTCGAGTTGAATGAATATGATGACGAAGATGACGAGACGATTATCACCATTGCCCGGCGCTTGCGTCCTGCTAGCAGTCACTAGAGGTCTGTGTGCGGAAAGATTGGTGATTTTTGTCAGATCCTCTCTCAACCTGAGACGTGTCTCAACGGTTGCTTAAGGTCTTTGGCCCTTAATGGGCTCATCACGACGTCCGGTGTCGAACCTGGTTGCCTGACCCCGGTACACAAGAAGGATAATCTGATGCACAACAGCGATACCTCCGGTCTCCAGGTCATTAAGAAACAGGACAAGGAACCGAGGGTCACAGCTTTTGTTAAGGATCATCTTAGCCGTCGCCGAAAGGCAGGCGACAACGAGCCGGCGGAGTATCTGCTGATCGCCCGCTCCCCTCTGAGCCCCGTGTGCCGCGCCCTCGCAAATCTGGCTTCAATCCTTGAGAAGCACAACATCTCGGTGCGCGCCGTTTTCACCACGATCGAGGATGACGCAGAGCTGCCTGAGGCCGCGAATTTCTCGAAACACTTTGAACCCGCGGTCGCCCGCCTGGTTGATGACGCTCGTCTGTTCGAGGCGCATGAGCAACTCGTACTCGACACTGAGACCTGCTGGATAGGCGATTGCATGCGCCGCGAACCCTCTAAGCGCGACGCATACGAGTGCTATGCGACCACCGCAGAGGAGATCGCGTCAGCAGCGACAAAGGCGTTTGCAAGTTTCTGGAGGCAGGGCTGCCCCGCCAGCCGAGCGACGCGACTGGCCGCGCCGGTTGTCGTCGGATCTGGCACCCGGACAGACCTGCCGTCGAGCACCTTGCCAAGCGATGATCTGACGCCGCCGACGGCTGCGACACGCCACTGAAGCCAAATGAACTTCTTCGCATGAAGCCGGCCGCAAGGTCGGCTTTTTTGTTTGCGGAGCGTGCCTTTGAGTAAGCAGCAGCAATTGCCGGAAACAACCCGCATTTTCGGTTGCGGCCCGGGTTTGGCCACGCCTTGTGAATAGCCTGTTACTTCTGATCGGCAAGTGCTGAAATCGACAGCACTATTGCCTCCAGGCAGAACCTCACAAAAGGATGAGTGCCATGCGCGTGTCTCGACCGGGTAGCAAACCTCAGCTCATCAATCTGTGGCCCTGCCTGATAACGCCCCTTATTGTGTTTCTAGCGGCGATCGCCCTGATGTTCGCCAACCCCGCAACCGCGGCCACTTTCGCCCACAAGCAGCTCGACCGTGAAGCTGCCAGGTATGAGACCTATCTCAAGCGCTTCAAACCAAAGTCGGGCAAGCCAAAACTGTCGGCTCTGCTCGAACGGGCCGATGGGCTGATTGCCACAGATGCCCGCTCAGCCGCCAACGTTTATGCCGCCGCCATCGCAACTGACCCCGGCGTTGCCAAAGCTTGGATCGGTCTGGCCAGATCGCTTCTCAGGTTTGATCCCAAGACCTACTCCAATTCCGAGCGCTACAATGTCCCAGTGAATGCTTCCAGCGCAGCCTATCGCGCCTTTCAACGGGCCGGCGATGACGAGCTCAAGGCGGATGCCCTCGACGTACTATCGGATGCCTTGGTGCGGCGCTCCTTTTGGCGTCCTGCGATCGAATCTCTCAAGCAGAGCGTCGCGCTCGCCAACTCACCTGATCGCCAACGCAAACTTGCGGCGCTCAAGGCTGAGCACGGCTTTCGCATGACGAATTATGTAACCGAGTCGGACACCGCCGAACCGCGCATCTGTCTCGTGTTCTCGGAAAGGTTGCTCGGCACCGAACCCGATTTTGCCGATTTTGTCGCCATTGGCGGTCAGGACCCACAAGCGGTCTCCGTTGAAGGCAAACGGCTTTGCATCGGCGGACTGTCGCATGGTCAGCGCTATGAGATCCAACTGCGTGCGGGCCTGCCATCGGCCATCGGCGAATCTCTGCCAAAGAACATTGACATTGCGGCTTACGTGCCGGATCGCAAAGCCTCCGTCCGCTTCACAGGCCGTGCTTATGTCCTGCCGAGCCGCGGACAGCAGGGCATCCCCGTTGTGTCCGTCAATACCGACAGCCTGAAGGTCGAAGTCTACAGAATCGGAGACCGCGCGCTTTCCGGTACGCTGGAGGATGGCGGGTTGACCCGCCAGCTGTCACCCTGGGAGCTGGATTCGATCAAACGGCGCCGTGGCGAGCAGGTATTCGAAGGCACGCTGCAAGTCGCATTGAAGCTGAATGAGGAAGTGACCACTGCTTTCCCGGTAAGCGAGGCAATCGGTACCCTAAAGCCTGGCGTCTATGCCATGACGGCAAAACCCGCCAAGCCGACCGGCGCAGATTCATATCAAATTGCGACACAGTGGTTCATCGTCTCTGATCTCGGCCTCACCGCCATGACAGGCAACGATGCGGTGCATGCCTTTGTGCGTTCTCTGGAATCGGCCGCGCCGGTTTCCGGAACACAGGTACGGCTGGTTGCGCGCAACAACGAGGTCCTGGCCAGTGCAACAACGGACGCGCGTGGCTATGCACGGTTTGACGGCGCCCTGGCGCGCGGCGAAGGCGGCCTGCAGCCTGCCATTCTTGTTGCCCAGAACGGTGACAGCGACTACGCGTTTCTCGATTTGACCACCGCCGCCTTTGATCTCACCGACCGGGGCGTCAAGGGTCGCAATCCATCAGGCCCCATCGACGCTTTTGTTTATACCGAGCGTGGCGTCTATCGACCGGGCGAAAGTGTAAATTTGACCACTCTGGTGCGTGATGCGGCAGGCAAGGCTTCGGGGCTGCCGGTCACGATGATTGTCACCCGCCCCGATGGCGTCGAGCATCGGCGTCTCAGGCTGAAGGATCAAGGCCTCGGTGGACGCACATCACTTCTCGCATTGAGTGCGGGAGCGATGACCGGCACATGGCGCGCCCGGCTCCATGTCGATCCCAAGCAACCCGCCGTCAGCCAGGCGACGTTCCTTGTCGAAGACTTCATGCCGGAACGCCTCGACATGGAGCTGACCCCGACTTCTGAAATCTTCAAACGCGGCGAACCGACCGCTATCGAAGCCACGGGCCGGTTCCTTTACGGGCCGCCGGCGGCGGACCTGGCGCTCGAAGGTGAGATTATCGTCCGCCCGTCGGCATCCGGAGCACCAGGCCTTGCGGGTTATAGATTTGGTCAGTTTGACGAGTTGGTCACGCCGGTCCGCGCGCAGCTGGCCAACGTGCCGCGAACCGATAACAAGGGGCGCGCCACCATCAGCGCGGGACTCCCAAAATTGCCCAAGACTCAAAAGCCGCTGGAAGCGCGCGTGATCCTTCGGCTTGCCGAACCCGGTGGCCGCACCATCGAGCGTGCCGCAACCCTGCCTGTCGATCTTGGAATTGCGCGCATCGGCGTTAAACCGCTGTTTGATGGCAACCGCCTGGGTGAGGGAGAGGAAGCCCGATTCGAGGTCATCAGGCTGGGTCCCGATGCAAGCCCGCAATCGACAGCCGGCTTGCAATGGACATTGAAACGCCAGGAAACGCGTTGGCAGTGGTATCGCCGCGATGGCGCCTGGGCCTATGAACCGGTCACGATCTCGCGGCGGATTGCCAAAGGTGAAACCGCGGCCTCAGGCTTATCTCCTGCGCTTATCGCCACTAAGGTTGATTACGGCCGCTACGTTCTGGAAGTCGCGACCGGTGATCCAGCTGGGCCGGCGACATCGGTCGCTTTTAATGCAGGCTGGTTTGCCTCCGCCGATAAGCCTGACAGCCCCGAAGTTCTGGACGTCGCCCTGGACAAGGAAAGTTATCGTGCCGGTGATACGGCAAAGCTGCGTATCGCCACCCGGCTTGGCGGCCGTGCCATGGTTGCCGTCCTTGGCTCGAAGCTGCACGCCGTGCGGCAGGTCGACATTCCAAATGGCGGTGGCTCTGTCGAGATCCCGGTCGGCGAAGACTGGGGGGCCGGCGCCTATGCGACAGCCATGCTCTATCGCCCCATGGACGCCGCGGCCCGGCGCATGCCGCAGCGAGCCCTCGGGCTCGCCTGGCTCGGCCTCGACCAGTCCGCCCGCGAACTCACGGTTCGCCTTGGTGCTTCTGACAAGGTCAAGTCGGGCACTCGCCTTGAAGTTCCGGTGACCGTCGAGGGGCTTGCTCCCGGTCAGCCGGCTCGCATCACGGTTGCCGCCGTTGATGTCGGTATCCTCAACCTGACCGGTTTCAAATCCCCCGCGCCGGAACGGTGGTTCAACGCGCAAACCAAGCTCGGGGCGGAGATCCGTGACTTCTACGGCCGCTTGATTGATGGCATGCGCGCCGAACGCGGAACATTACGTTCTGGCGGTGATGCTGACCTCGGCATGAGCACACAAGGTGCACCGCCGGTCGAAGAGACCCTCGCCGAGTTTTCAGGCATCGTCGAGGTCGGCCAGGACGGCAAGGCAACAGTCGCCTTCGACCTGCCGGACTTCAACGGCACTGTAAGGCTGATGGCGGTGGCCTGGTCAAAGAACAAGGTCGGACACGCAACGGGCAAAGTCATCGTTCGCGATGCCGTCGCATTGACGATCGCTTCGCCACGCTTCCTGACACTGGGCGATGAAGTCCGACTCGGCTTTAGCCTCCATAATGTCGAGGGCCCGAAGGGCGCGTATCAGCTGAGTGTGACCGGTGGCGACGTGGACCTCCCCGACTCGACGGTCGCCAGCCGCGAGGTTGCATTGCGCTCCGGGCAGCGCGTCAGCGAAGCTGTATCGTTGAAGCCCGCGACCATCGGCCTGCACACATATCAAGTCGACGTCAGCGGTCCAGCTGGAATTCATGTGACGCGTGAGTTCAATCTTGATGTCAAGGCACCGGCCGGCGACATCCGCCGCACAACGGTGGCCCGCATCAAACCTGGTGGCAGCCTTGAGCTTTCTGAAGATCTGCTCTCCGACTTGATCCCCGAGCGCAGTGAGCTCAGCGTTTCGGTCGGACCAGCCGCCCGCTTTGATGCCGTTGGCATCATAGCCAGCCTTGACCGCTACCCCTATGGCTGCGCCGAGCAAACGGTCAGTAAGGCGTTGCCGCTTGTTTACGCCAAGTCCGTGTCCGAGCGCACGGGCGTCACAATGGCCCCGGAAGTTGCCAAACGCGTGCAGCAGGCCATTGACCGCGTCTTCGAGATGCAGGACTCCTCAGGCGCATTCGGTGCATGGGGTCCATCATCGACGAACATGTGGCTGACCGCTTACGTCACTGACTTCCTGACCCGTGCCCATGAGGCTGGTTACAGGATCGATCAGCGCGGCTTCAACTCAGCCCTTGACCGGCTGGCGAACTTCATTGCCTACGCCCAGGACTTTAAGAAGGGCGGTGGTGACCGCGCCTATGCACTCTATGTTCTTGCCCGCAACGGGCGCGCGCCGATGGGCGAACTGCGCTACTACGTCGATGCGCGTCTCGATCGCTTCTCCACCCCAATCGCCAAGGCGCAACTGGGTGCCGCGCTTGCGCTGATGGGGGAGCGCCAGCGTGCTGCGACCGCAATGTCTGCTGCCGCGCATGACTTGACGCGGAGTATGTCTCCGGCTTACCGGACCGACTATGGTTCCTGGCTGCGTGACGGCGCCGCGCTTCTGGCACTGTCCTCTGAGACAGGTATCAAACCTGCTGCCGCAAACGGGCTCTCCGATAAGGTGGCGGAGGCTGCGATCGCTGATACTGCGACGTCTACCCAGGAGCAGGCTTGGCTCCTGCTTGCGGTCAAGGCGCTCGGCGACACCAACAAGGCGTCGGCCTTGCGCATCGGTGACGCGACCTACAAGGCGCCGCTGACCCGCACCATGACCGCGCAGCAACTCCGCTCTGCTTCGCTGACCATCGCCAATGAAGCTGATGAGGCATCCACCGCCGTCATCTCTGTCGTCGGCGCCGCGACGACACCCGAACCCGCTGTCGCCAAAGGTTTCCAGATCGATCGCGCTTACTACACTCTGGACGGTGCCGCGGTCGATCTGGCGAGCGCGAACGGCGGAAAGTCGACCGTCCGGCAAAACGAGAGGTTCGTCGTGGTCGTGAAGGTGACGGCTGAAAATGCCGGAGGTCGGATCCTGGTTGCGGATCGCTTGCCGGCGGGGTTTGAAGTTGAAAACCCCCGTCTCGTTACCTCCGGCGATCTCAAGAGCCTAAGCTGGCTTAAGAGTGATGTCGGTGCCGAGCATACCGAATTCCGGGATGACCGGGTTGTCGCCGCGTTCGATCTGTATCGCGGCAAGGCCAAGGCCGGTCAGGCGGTCACGGTTGCCTACATGGTACGCGCGGTCACACCGGGAAGCTTTGTTCACCCGGCCGCCACTGTCGAGGACATGTACATCCCCGAGCGTCACGCCCGTACCGCAAGCGGACGGCTGACGGTTGAGACAAACTAGGGCGGCTTCGTGATGCGGTCGATCTTCAACCGGCCTTCAAGGGGTGAGCGCAAACAGTCGGCGCCGGCAAGGCGCCGGCGTCGCATTGTGGTCGTCCTCCTGTTACTGGTCACGTTGCCCGGCGCGGCCTGGGGCGCGTTCGAATGGATGCTCGCCAGCCTTCCACCACCACCGCTCAGCGATGCCGCCGAGGTCTCCGTCACTGTTCTTGACCGCAATGACCGGCTGTTGCGAGCCTTTACCACCAAGCCAGGCCGCTGGCGCTTGCCGGTTGGTCACACGCAAATCGAACAGCGATACCTCGCCATGTTGCTGGCATTCGAGGACCGGCGTTACTGGAACCATGCAGGCGTCGACGTGCAGGCATTGGGCCGTGCCGCGCTGCAGTTCATGGCGAATGGCCGTGTCGTGTCGGGCGCCTCGACACTCACCATGCAGGTCGCGCGGCTTCTCGACCAACGTCACGATCGCACGCTGCCCGGAAAGTTCTTGCAAATCCTTCGGGCCGTTCAGCTCGAGCGCCAGCTAAGCAAAACTGAGATACTGGATCTCTATCTCCGTCTGGCCCCCTTTGGCGGCAACATCGAGGGCATCAGGGCCGCATCGCTGGCCTATTTTGGCAAGGAGCCGACGCGGCTGTCGATCGCTCAATCCGCTCTGCTTGTTGCGTTGCCCCAATCGCCAGAGGCGCGCCGGCCAGACCGTTATTCGGCAAACGCGCGCCGCGCCCGTGATCGCGTCCTCGCCCGCGCCGTTCGCGCCGGTATCATCAAGCCCGCGGAAGCTGAGCGCGCCCGCACCGAGTCTGTTCCACGTCATCGCAGGCCTTTTCCGATGCTGGCCCCTCACCTGGCCGAGACGGAGGTCGCGGGCCACCCGGATCGTACCATCCACCGGCTCACGATCGACCGCGGCAGGCAGACAGCTCTGCAGTCCTTGCTCGCCGAACGAACCAAGCTCTTGGGCGAGCGATTGTCAGCAGCACTGCTCGCCGTGGATCACACCACCGGCGAAGTTATCGCCCATGTTGGCTCACCGGGATATCTCAGTGGCGACCGCTTCGGCGCGATCGATATGACAAGCGCCGTCCGCTCGCCTGGCTCCACGCTGAAGCCGATTGTCTATGGGCTCGGTTTTGAACGGGGCATCGCCCATCCCGAGACACTGATCGAGGATAGGCCCACGCGCTTTGGCGCTTACCGGCCGGAAAATTTCGACAATACCTATCGTGGTACCGTCACCATTCGTGAGGCCCTCGGCGCCTCGCTCAACGTCCCGGCGGTACGCGTCCTCGACAGACTTGGGCCCGATCTGTTCATAGGCCGATTGCGTCGAGCCGGTGTGAAGCCGATGCTTCCCGCGGCTGCGAGGCCAAGTCTCGCCGTTGCGTTGGGCGGCTTGGGTCTCACCTTGCGAGACCTCACGAGCCTCTACGTCAGCCTTGCGCAAAACGGCCGCCACGTTTCGCTAACGCATCACAAGGGTTCGGCCGCACAAAACGTGCTCAGCGGAAAAATCGCCGGCAACGCCAGCCGCCAGCTGCTGTCCCCGGTCGCCTCCTGGTACATCACCGATATCCTCAAGGATGCGCCGGCTCCAAAAAACGCGCGGCGTGGGCGCATCGCATATAAGACCGGCACCTCGTATGGTCACCGAGATGCCTTCGCCGTCGGCTACGATGGTCGCCACACGATTGCTGTCTGGGTCGGCCGGCCTGACGGGGCCTCAACTCCGGGTTTGATTGGAAGAACGGCGGCAGCCCCAATTTTGTTCGACGCCTTCTCCCGCATGGCAGCGCGGCGAGCGCCGTTGTCCAAACCGCCCGCTGGCACGCTACGAGTGAGCGGCGCCAAGCTACCACCCAACCTGAAACGTTTTGACCGCGCCAGAGTGATGGCCCAGCCGTCGGCCGCATTTCGCGACAGCCCGCTACTCATCTCTTTTCCGCCGGACCGGTCCGAGCTGGAACTGATCGCAGGAGACGGCGAGGACCTGTTGCCGCTGAAGGCAGAAGGCGGAGCCCTACCCCTCACTTGGCTGGTCGACGGCAAGCCGATCCCCTCCGAGCCGCATCGCCGTCAGACGCTTTGGCGGCCGGGCGGGCCGGGCTTCGCACAGCTTTCCGTCGTCGACGCCGAAGGCCGTGTCGACCGTGTCACGGTGCGGTTGCGGCAGTGAGGCATGCGCGCTTCGACACCAAGTAAATCCGCACTGGTACCGGCTTGGATATGGACCTACAGTCCGCCCCCACGGAAAACCTGAGGGGCCTTGTCAGCCAATGGCACTTCCGACGAAGAGACGAAATCCATTCATCGCTGCATGGCGGCGCTGGATAGCGTTCCTGTTCATTTGCGGCTTGGCCTTTTGGCTGTGGGTCTTGCGCCCCTTTCCCGGCGAAATGGACGAGAACCAGAAAGCCTCGCTCAAGCCACTCCCTGCGTTGGGCGCCGTACTTGATGGCACCACGGTCTCTGGACTGTCGTCCGGTGCGTATATGGCCGGCCAGTTTCAGCTCGCACATGCCGATATCGTAACCGGCGCGGCGATCATCGCCGGCGGGCCTTTTGCCTGTGCGGAAAGCGCCTTTTCCGGAATTGTTCCAGATGCTGGGTTGGAAGTTTTGAGCGCGAGCCGCGCAGCCAGCGGTTGCATGCTTGACACTCTGGCGCTCTACGGCGTTCCCGATGCCAATAAGCTAGCTAACCGCGCCCGTGAACTGTCCGAGGCCGGCCGCATTGGAGACATCTCTGACGTCGTGACCGACCGGCTCTATATCTTTTCCGGGCTCAACGACCAAGTTGTCATGCCGCGCATCGTCGGCAAGACCGTCGAGTTTTATCGCAACCTCGGCGTTCCGGAGGCCAACATCGCTGCGGTCATGGATCTCCCCGCCGGCCACGCCATCATCACTCTTGATAAAGGCGGGGGCTGCTCGGTCAACGCGGCACCATATATCGTCGATTGCGACTACGATCAGGTTGGGGCGGTCTTCACCCATTTGCTGCAGCCGGTCGTGCAGCCCACAGGGCCGGCTCAGGGGCGTTTCATTGAATTCGATCAACATGCTTTTGCGAACGAACTAAGGGGACACGGCCTTTCCACGTCCGCAATGGTCTACGTACCTCCGGTGTGCGAGGACGGAGGTTGTCGCGTACACGTTGCATTTCATGGCTGCCAGCAGAATCGTAACGCCGTCGCGGCAGCCTTTGTGCGCGATGCCGGCTATGCCCGCTGGGCGGACGCCAACAAAATTATCGTTTTATTTCCAGAGGTTAGCGAGTCCGCCTTGAACAATCCCCTGGGCTGCTGGGATTGGTGGGGCTACACCGGCCGCGACTATCTCACGCGTGAGGGTGACCAGATCACGGCCATCCGGCGCATGCTGGACCGCCTGGCAACACCCTCCGTCGGCGCTTGATCGGCCTCCTGCCTTGCCATGGCGCGGGGCCGTACGGGTTGTCCACACCAACGACAGCCCCTGCGTCCACAGGCGTGTTTTGCAGCCCGCCATAGAAAGGATATTGTCCGCTCCGACGGCTAAGTTGCTGCACTTTCCGAAGAACTCTTGGGGGATGCGAAAATTGCTGACGCTGAAGCAGGCTGCGGAATTCGTCTGGCCGCGCTGGGGGGTGACCCGTCCGGTATCGAGCCGCAAACAGCGCCTTGACCTTATCACCCGGTCATTGGCGGCATTGTCGCTTGGCGTCTGGATGGTTGGCGGCGGTGAAGACCCGCTGGAGGCCGAGCGTGATGCAGCTGCTCGTGGCCAGGCCAATGCCGCGAATTATGCACCTCCGACCAAGGAAATGATGATCGCCGCTTACGGTGGCGCTCCATACACGTATCCAAGCCGCGTCACCTTGAAGAAGGACGGCGTCCACGACTTGACGGTCGACGGGGTCGAATGGCGAGGCGAGCCTTTCACCGATCCGATTTACTACGGCATTCGCGTCGTCAACTGGTTCGAGGGCGGCCGCACCGGCGGGATGCTCGATTTCACCCATTCAAAGACGATCGGCGAACTCGACAAGGAAGTGGTCTTCGACGGGGTCTTGGATGGTGAACCGGCACCGGGCAAAGCCAAGCTGGGCAAGGTTTTTCGCCGACTTGAAGCCAGCCACGGCCACAACATGCTGACCCTGAACGGTATGCTGCGGCTCGCAGATCTCCACCCACGCTTGTCGCTTTACGGGGGCTTGGGCGCGGGCGTTAACCTGCCGCATTCAGAAATCCAGCTGATGAAAGGCGGCGGCCGCACTTACGAGTATCTGTATACCGGGCCGGCGGGGCAAATCTTGATCGGCCTCGAATTTCGCGTGCCCCGAATGAGCTACTTCCTCGAGTACAAGTTCACCTTTGCACAGTACGATGTGCCGCTGAGCGAACTTGATGGGACCAAGATCGGCTTGTTCGCTGATCTTTATCGGCAGGCTGCGCGCTGGTGGTCTGGCGAACCGCCACCCGGCGGCATTCTCTCAAAACAGCTCATCAGCCATCAGGCGATTGGCGGAATCGGTGTTCGCTTCGGCGCCAAACCGGCTTCTGCGTTGCCGAATTAGGGTAGGTCATTCGAGGACTTCGCCCTTTGCCACGCCCCACAGCTTCCCTTGGGCGATATAGCCCTTGTAGTCGCCGACCGAGACACTGCACCAGCTGCCGTCGCAGGTATGTATGTCGGCAATGACACCTGCCTCGACCATCGCGACGGCGCTGCCCCCTCGCCCTGGCCAGTCACTTAGTGGCTCCTGTGGGCGCGGTTCACCCTTCTTGAGTTCCCATGGCAGGACTTGGGCCGTGCGACGCCCGGATATAAGCGTTCGCAGGACCCATCCCTTGGTGCCTTCGGCATCAGTGATTTCACGCCAACTTTCGTATTCGCGAATGATCTTGACCGGCAACCCGGCCCGCCGGAACACCCAGGCGATGGGATAGTCCAATCCAGGTCCTTTGCGCAGGTTGACCTTGCTGGCCTTCAGGCTGGCGAACCGCGGCTCCTGGTTGGCTTGGGCGCTTGCGTCCTGTGCCACCGCGGACATTACAACGCCAAGGCCTCCGGCCGATAAAATCGACAACCAGCAAATAATCCGTATTCTTTTCAATGCAATGACTCCCGCGCGCCTGAACCTCACTTCAGATCATGGCTTTGTCATGGGTATGGCCATTCGTTGGTCAACGCACCCCAGGGCTCAGGCTCTCACGACATATATTGAAAGGAAGCCGAAGCCGGTGTGAGGTTGAACGAAGCTTGCAATACGAACTCACTAATTGAATCGGACCGGATTTCCCAGGCACGTTTTCACCATGTCCGCCACTCTTTCATCCGCGCTTTGGTGTCCTGCCGAAAGCCTC
This sequence comes from Filomicrobium sp., assembly GCA_029287535.1. Taxonomy (GTDB): domain Bacteria; phylum Pseudomonadota; class Alphaproteobacteria; order Rhizobiales; family Hyphomicrobiaceae; genus Filomicrobium. Next base: position 39,542 of record JARFQY010000068.1, on the reverse strand, counting down.
AAACTGTCGCAAATGATCGAAATGCTTGACCCCGCGCCCCGTGACGTTATCCATGTGGCGTCCGAAGCCGTCCTAAGTTTTGCGCAATCTCGGTTGAGCGACTGTTCGCGCACGGTTTTTGGTATTACTTTGAGCACCATCCTAAAGGGACAATTCCCGAAAACACATGCCGAACAGCCAAAAGAAACCCGTTGTCATTGTCACGCGTAAGCTGCCTGACGTTGTCGAGACCCGTATGCGCGAGCTGTTCGATGCGCGGCTAAACGTCGACGACACGCCGATGACGCATGCCCAGCTCACCGAAGCGGTCAAAGAAGCTGATGTGCTGGTTCCCACTGTCACCGATCGGATCGACCGCTCGCTTATCTCGCAGGCCGGCGAACGCCTCCGGCTGATCGCCAATTTCGGCACCGGGGTCGACAACATCGATCTCGATACAGCAAGCAACCGCGGCATTATCGTCACTAACACGCCGGGCGTCCTCACCGAGGATACCGCCGATATGACCATGGCGCTGATTCTCGCCGTCCCACGCCGGTTGGCCGAAGCGACGCTTTACATGAAGGACCCGAACTCGGACTGGGCAGGCTGGTCCCCGACCTGGATGCTGGGCCATCGCATTTTCGGCAAACGCCTCGGCATCATCGGTATGGGTCGTGTCGGACAGGCGGTTGCCCGGCGCGCCAACGCTTTTGGACTGCAAATCCACTATCACAACCGCCGCCGTCTCCCGGAAGCGATCGAGGAAGAATTCGAGGCAACCTATTGGGAAAGCCTTGATCAGATGCTGGCACGTGTGGACATCGTCTCCGTCAACTGCCCGCACACGCCGGCAACCTATCATCTTCTGTCTGCGCGTCGCCTCCGGCTGCTGAAATCGGATGCCTACGTCGTCAACACGGCCCGTGGCGAAGTCATTGACGAAAACGAACTGGCCCGGCTGGTCGAGCAGGGCGCTATCGCTGGCGCCGGACTAGATGTTTTCGAGCATGAGCCGGCAATCAACCCGAAGCTATTGCAATCCGATCGCGTGGTCGCACTTCCGCACATCGGCTCGGCGACGATCGAGGGCCGCATCGACATGGGCGAGAAGGTCATCATCAACATCAAGACCTTCATCGATGGTCACAACCCGCCCGATCGCGTGCATCCTGGCATGTTTTAGGGGGCGGGCCGAAGCCGCCAACCGCGGGCGGCTCTCCAGTCGCGACTCCTCCGCACCCCGGAGATCATCGTGCGTGACATAAAGATCATTTCAGGCGGTCAAACAGGCGTTGATCGGGGAGCACTGGACGCAGCGCTCGCCAAGGGAGTGCCATGTGGAGGGTGGTGTTCGGAGGGACGCCGCGCCGAGGATGGTGAAATCCCAGCCCGCTATCCCGTGACGGTCCTGCCCGGCGCGGGCTATCGAGAACGCACACGCCAAAACGTCTTGGATAGTGACGCCACGGTCATCATTTACTTCGTCGAGATCGAACCGCGGAGCGGCACGGAATTGACCGTCAACGAGTGTATTGAAGCATCCCGACCGCACGTGTTGATAGACGGCACCGCGGTCTCGGTCGAAAAGGCTGCACAAGAGATTTATGAGTTCTGTCGCGCCAATGCCGTGCATCGCTTGAATGTAGCAGGGCCGCGTGGAACCGATGCTCCTCATGTGCGCGAATATGCGCAGGCTGTTATCGAGGCGTTCCTAGGCTTGTTGTCAGCGCGGTGAATCACTTGCCTCGTGTTGCGCACCGTCGTCCGCTGCGACGGCGATCCGCTCGATCCCTGTCTAATCATGCCTGACAGGCAGCGGCGTTTTCTGCATCCGCATGAGTCGACAGGTCTGTGATCGTTGGCTGTTCACCCGACAAGGCGTTGTCGGGATCCCACGCAATCTTGACGCTCTCGAAGCGCGCGCCGAGCGCGTCATAGATCAGCAGCCGTCCGGCCAGGCTCTCGCCGGCTCCCGTGATTTCCTTCAGCACCTCGACAGCCTGCAAAGTCCCGATTACCCCGACAATGGCGCCGAGCACGCCGACTTCTGAGCAATTTGCAACAGTCCCCGGCGGAGGCGCCTCCGGGAACAGGCAGCGATAGGTTGGGTATGGTTTGCCACCCGGCTCGCATTCATGGGGCTTGAACGTCGTCACATAACCATCGAAGGGCCCGACAGCACCGAACACCAGAGTTTTCTTAGCTAGATAGCAGGCATCCGAAACCAGATACCGCGTAGCAAAGTTGTCTGAGCCATCGCAGATAATGTCGTACTGCCCGATGATCTCCAGTGCATTGGCTGCTGTCATCCTGCTGGCGTGCGTCTCGACGGCGACATGCGGATTGAGCTTGCCGATCGCTTCGCGCCCGCTCTCAACCTTGGGGGCGCCGACATGCTCGGTATCATGCAAGATCTGCCGCTGCAGGTTGCTGAGCGACACCACGTCGTCATCGATAAGCCCGATCGTTCCCACCCCCGCCGCGGCCAGATAGACCGCCAGGGGTGATCCCAGTCCGCCCGCCCCCACCAAGAGCACACGTGCGGCCTTGAGCTTTTGCTGGCCGGCGCCGCCGACTTCGCGAAGCACCAGATGGCGCTTGTAGCGTTCAATTTCTTTGGGGGTCAAAGACATGCCTGTGCTCGTTCTGTTCAGATCGCAGAACGCAAGTCTGGCCCGCGCCCGAAAATCAGGCAAGCGTGCTCAAACACGTCCGTGAAACTGGCAATGATTTCATCTCGTTGGCTTTATCCCGCCGCTGGACGGCGGCCTTCCACTACCCTATACCTAGAGTTACCAACTGCGGCAAAAAGCAGCATTCGATAGGCTGCAAGGCTCAATCAAAAAGGGACGGATACATGATGAAAGGTCTGATTGCTTCGGCGGCTGCCGGGGCCCTCATCCTCACGTGCGGCATTCAAGGTGCCGCGGCTCAGCCACGTGACTACATCCTCGCTACCGCCAGCACCGGCGGCACCTACTATCCAGTTGGAGTCGCTATTGCGACGGTGATCAAGGTCAAACTGCAGCCCAAGCAGAAAATTGGCATGTCGGCCATCAATTCCGCGGGCTCAGGAGAGAACGTCAAGCTACTCCGCGACGACGAAGCTCAGTTCGCGATTCTGCAGGGCCTGTTTGGGTATTACGCCTGGAATGGTAAGGGCCCCGTCAAGAAGGATGGTCCTCAAACCGGACTGCGTTCGGTATCGATGCTTTGGCAGAACGTTGAGCAGTTCGTTGTTCTGTCAGATCTCGCGAAGTCCGGCACTATTGCAGACATGGCCTTGCTCAAGGGCAAGTCTGCTGCATTGGGCAAGAAGAACTCCGGAACCATCGGATCGAACCGCGTTCTCATGAAGAACATGGGCATCGACATCGAAAACGATTACAGCCTCGTCCATGTTGGCTATGGCCCGAGCGCTGACGCTCTTCAAAACGGCCAGGTTGCCGCCATTTCCACACCCGCAGGTGCTCCGACCGGAGCGATCACCAAAGCCTTCGCGGCGATGGGCGACAAGATCACACTGCTCAGCTTCTCAGATGAGCAAGCCAAGAAGGCCGACGGTGGTCTGGGACTATGGACACCCTATAAAATCGCCGCGGGTACCTACCCGGGTCAGAAGAAGGACGTGATGACCATCGCGCAGCCGAACTTCCTAGCCGTTCGCGCCGACGTTCCTGAGGAAGACGTTTACAAGATCACCAAGACGATGTTCGAGAACCTCGGCTTCCTCAACGCCATCCACTCGGCAACCAAGGCAATGGCCATTGAAAAAGCGATTGCCGGTCTGCCGCTTCCGCTGCACGCCGGTGCGCGCAAGTACTTCGAGGAAGTAGGCATCAAAATTCCCGAGAAGCTCGTCGCCCAGTGAGCTTTCTCCTCCTACCCGCCAGCGTCGGCGTTCGTCCGTCGATCAAGCTGGCCCTGACGATTTAATGCGCAGGCGGTGTGGGCTTCCAGCTCGCGCCGCCTTCTTTGTTGAACAATGGGGAGCCTTGACAGATGACGACCGGAGCGACTGCAGCGGGTCCTTGGCCTCCGGATTGGACAGGGCGCTTCATACTGGTTTTCAGCGTCGTACTCGCGCTGATCCACGTCTATTTCAATATCTTCGGCGTGTTCTCCGGGCTGTTGCGCAACGCGATCCATTTTGCTGGGTTCTCTTTTCTATGCGCAATCATTTATCCAGCCTTTCAGGGAGAGTTTGCCAAGTCCCGCGCGTTCAAGACCTTTGACGTTATCTTCGGTCTTCTCGTTGCCTCCTCCGCGCTTTATCTGATCGCTGCGGAAGATGCCGTCTATGCCCGTGGCGTTCGCTTGAGCACCATGGAGTGGATCGCTGGCGGCATATTGATCCTCGGTGCACTGGAGTTCACGCGCCGCACAACCGGTCTCATCATTCCAATTCTGATCATTCTGGCGCTGACCTACGTCGGCTGGTGGGGCCAGCATATCAGCGGTGTGTTTCGCTTTGCAGGCTTGAGCGCCGAGACGATCCTTTTCCGCTCGATCTATGGCGACGATGGCATCTTTGGCACGATCGCCAGTATCTCGTCGTCCTTCGTTTTCATGTTCATTCTGTTCGGTGCGTTCCTGCTGCGCTCGGGCGGCGGCGATTTTGTCATCGACCTTGCGCGTTCGGTCGCCGGACGCCTTACCGGCGGTCCGGGACTCGTCGCGGTTTTCGCCTCTGGTCTCACCGGAACCATTTCGGGATCGGCTGTCGCCAATACGGCATCAACAGGCGTCATAACCATCCCGCTGATGAAGCGGGCGGGTTTTCCGCCAAAGTTCGCAGCGGCCATCGAGGCCTCCGCCTCCACCGGTGGACAGTTGATGCCGCCGATTATGGGCGCCGGTGCCTTCGTCATGGCAAGCTACACGCAGATCCCCTACACCACCATCGTCGCTGTAAGCATCCTGCCGGCAATACTCTATTTTGCGTCGATCGGCTTTTATGTCCGCATCGAAGCTAAGCGCCAGGGCGTGCAGGCGGTCGAAGAGGATACGCCCGGTTTTGTTGAGCTAATGCTTGGCGGCGGTTTGCCCTTCCTCATTCCCATCGGTGTGTTGATCGCGCTGCTGATCAACGGCTACACGCCGACCTATGCGGCCGGCATCGCCATCCTGGCCGTCATTGCCGCTTCCTGGCTGACGCGCAAACCCATGGGACCGATCGCGGTCGCCGAGGCCATGGCGCTCGGATCACGCAACATGATCATGACGGCAGTCTTGCTGTGTTCGATCGGCCTGATCGTTAACGTGATCGCCATGTCTGGGGTCGGCAACACGTTTTCGTTGATGATTACCCAATGGGCCGGTGACAGTCTGCTCATCGCCATCGTTCTCGTTGCCTTGGCGTCATTGGTCTTGGGTATGGGCCTACCCGTCACGGCCGCCTACATCGTGCTTGGCACGCTGTCCGCCCCAGCCCTCTTTGATTTGATCGCCAACCAGCAGCTGGCAACCGCCATCGCAAGCGGCGACGTCGGCGAACAGGCCAAGACAATGCTGATGCTGGTATCACCGGAAGCCGCTGCCAAACTCGGCACGCCGATGCCACTGGAGGCTGCCAAGGAAATCGTCGCCGCGATCCCGAGGGAACTCATGGCGCCGATCCGCGAAGGCATTATTGATGCAACGTCGCTGACCTTCGCCCTCCTCTCCGCCCACCTCATCATCTTCTGGCTGAGCCAGGACTCCAACGTCACCCCGCCGGTTTGCTTGACGGCATTCACCGCCGCTGCGATCGCCAAAACGCCCGCAATGGCGACTGGGGTGACCTCATGGAAGATCGCCAAGGCGCTCTACATTGTGCCGCTATTGTTCGCATATACACCATTTATCGGCGGGCCACTCCCCGAGGTCTTTACCATTTTCGGCTTTGCCCTCGTTGGGCTTTATGCGTTCTCCGGCTTCATGCAGGGCCATTTGGAGAAACCGATGTCCTGGCCGATAAGAATAGCTCTTCTTGCCTGCGGAGTGACTTTGCTCTTGCCTCTGGCGACCTATATAAAGCTCGTCGGACTCGCTGGCTTCGTCGCCATCCTTGTGCTGAACATCCGGAGCAAGAGTGTTGTGCAAGCAGCCACCGCGAGCTCATAACGTGAATGCCACAATTAGCGGCTACAAGTTGTGTACCTCTACAGTTAAGAAGGAAAAGCTTGATGAGAATTCCCTTGCTCTGCACCGCAGGCGCACTGCTTATCCCTCTGGCCGCAGCCAATGCCGAAGAGAGGCGCGAGCTCGACGCTCATGAGCATGGACATGGAAGCTTCAACATGGCAGTGGAAGGCAAGACGGTGGCCATCGAGCTTCAGGTGCCAGGTGCTGACATCGTCGGCTTCGAGCACAAAGCTAAGTCAGCCAAGGACAAGGCCGCACTGAAGAGCGCTAAGGAGAGCCTCTCCGCACCGCTTGCCTTGTTCAAGATGCCGGCCGCCGCCGGATGCAAAGTCAGCAGCGCCAAGGCAGAGTTTGTTCTTGACGATCACCACGACGACCACGGCGATCACAAAGAGCACGCCGAACACAAAGGCGAGAAGCATGCCGATGATCATCACGACCACGATAAGCATGCCGGTCATGACGACCACGACAAGCACACCGACGCGAAAGAGGCCAAGGCCGAGCACGCCGAATTTCACGCCGATTATCAGCTGACCTGTGCCGCGCCTGAAAAACTGACCGCAATCGACTTCGCATACTTCGGCAAGTTCAAGAATGCTGAGGAACTGGAAGTCAAGGTTGTCACCGCCAAGGGTCAGTCCCAATACGAAGTAACCCGAGCCAAGCCCAAGCTCGATCTTGGTGGCACGATCTAACGATCCGGAAGCCAGCCCATTTCGGGGGCAGACCATTACGCACGCAACGGTACAAGCCAGTCCCGAAGTCAAAGCAGATGGCGGGGGTGTCCCCGTCGTCGCGATGGATGGCGTCCACTTCACGTGGCCGGGCCGCCCACGCTTTTCCTTGAGCATAAACCGGTTTGCCGTCGACGCCGGCGACAGGCTGCTGCTGCTGGGGCCATCGGGAGGTGGCAAGTCCACACTGCTCAGTCTCCTTGCCGGGATCGTCAAGCCGCAAAGGGGCAGCATCGGCATTCTCGGAACCGATATCACGAAGCTCTCAGGTCCCGCGCGAGATCGCTTCCGCGCTGAGCACTTCGGCATCATCTTTCAGATGTTCAACCTTCTGCCCTACGGGACCGTCATCGATAATGTGCTCCTGCCGTTGAGTTTCTCTAACTCGCGACGCGCCAATGTGGAGGCAGCGAGCAGCCCCGCGAAGGAAGCCACCCGGCTGCTCACTCACTTGGGCCTTTCGCCCGACGAGGTCGCCAGTCACCGCGCGTCCAGTTTAAGCGTCGGACAGCAGCAACGCGTGGCCGCTGCGAGGGCCCTGATCGGTGGTCCCGAGTTGATCATTGCCGACGAGCCGACATCATCTCTTGATCGCGGCCATCAGCGGGAATTCCTCGATCTCTTGTTCGGCGATATCGCCAATTCCGGGGCCACACTCATCATGGTCTCTCACGACGAGACGCTTGCCGAAAACTTCACGCATGTGGTGCGCCTCGAAGATTTTGCCCAAATGGAGCGCGGCGCACGATGATTGTCCTTCGCCTCGCGCTTCAATCATTGCAGGCCCGCTGGCTGACGGCGCTGTTGTCGATACTGGCGATTGCGTTTTCCGTGATGCTTCTGCTGGGTGTCGAAAAGGTGCGCAATGGCGCCCGCCAGAGTTTCGCAGATACGATTTCCGGAACGGACCTGATCGTAGGTGCGCGTTCCGGCGGTGTTCAACTTCTCCTCTACTCGGTCTTTCGCATCGGTAACGCGACCAACAACGTCACCTGGAAGAGCTACGAGGACATCGCCAGTCACCCCGACGTCGAGTGGATCGTGCCTTTGTCACTAGGCGACAGCCACAAGGGCTATCGTGTCCTCGGCACCAATCAGGACTACTTCAAATATTACCGCTTTCGCGGTGACCAGCCGCTGGAGGTTACGCAAGGCGAGGTGTTTGACGACCTCTTCGATGCCGTCATCGGTTCCGAGGTCGCCCGCCAGTTGGGGTACAAGGTCGGCGACAAGATTGTCATTGGACACGGTCTTGGCTCCGTCTCGTTCCTTGATCACGCGGACAAGCCATTTCGTGTCTCCGGCATCCTAGAAAAGACCGGTACGCCCGTGGACCGAACCGTTCACGTCAGCCTGGAAGCCATCGAGGCAATCCACATCGATTGGCAGCAGGGCGCGCCCATTCCCGGCCAGAGTGTTTCCGCCGAACAAGTCCGCCAGATGGAACTCAAGCCGCAGGCGATTACTGCTGCGCTAATCGGCCTGAAGTCGCGTCTCGCCGTCTTTCGCGTCCAGCGCGCCATCAACGAGTACCGTCAGGAGCCATTATTGGCGATCCTGCCTGGCGCGTCTTTGCAGGAGCTTTGGGAGCTTGTCGGCGTGGCTGAAACGGCGCTGGCCGTTGTCTCGGCGATGGTTGTGGCCACCGCGATACTGGGTATGGTCACAATGATCCTGACAACGCTCAACGAGCGCCGCCGAGAGATGGCGATCCTCCGCTCCGTGGGCGCGCGCCCGGCAACTGTCATGGGGCTGTTGACGACGGAAGCCGGCGTCCTCACTCTGGCCGGTGTTGTCCTCGGCACGGTGTTGCTCTACGTCAGCCTTTTCTTCCTGCGACCCATTGTCGACAGGCTCTATGGCTTGAACCTTGCGATCTCCGCCCCGACATCTGGGGAATTCATGACGCTTGCGGCGATTGTCCTGGCAGGACTGATCGCCGGTCTGGTTCCGGCCGTCTTGGCCTATCGCCGGTCGCTCGCCGACGGGATGACCGTCCGGATTTGAGCTGCTGTTGACAGTATGTTGCCAGAGAGTTGATGCAGAGTGTCTTGGTTTCGCTTTGTCAACATGACAAAGCTCTAAATCAATGCGGACGTGATTGGGTATTGAACGATGATGCGCTTAATCCAAGCCCTGGTGGGGCTTTTCTTCGTGTTTGCTGCGACCATGCCGGCCGCCGCCGAAGCCACACGGATTCTAAAATGGGCGGATTTGGTTCCCAAGACCCCGGCCACGGAAAAAAGGCGCCTCAAGACATTCTTCGCCCCGCGCGGCGCCTCTCCATATATGAACAACTATGATATCACCACGCGACCTGAAGATACCGAAGGTGCTGCACCACCGCGCACCCCTGAAGCAGAATGGATGTCTCGTCCGGTTAATCGAAAATCCAGCAAGCCGCCTGAGATCAAATCGGAACTCGACGGGGAAAACGTGAAGATCGGCGGTTACGTGGTTCCGCTCGACTTCAAAGCGACCAAGATCAAAGAATTCCTGCTGGTCCCGTTCGTCGGCGCCTGTATCCATGTGCCGCCGCCGCCGGCTAATCAGATCATCTATGTCAAAACGGAAGAAGGCTTCAATATCGGCGGCCTGTTCGATCCCGTTTATGTAACAGGCAAGCTGTCGGCAAAGATGACGCCCACAGGCCTGGCCGAAACCGGTTACACGATCGACGCCAATGCGGTCGAGATGCGCAAGTAGCAGCTACGAAGAGTTCAGCGGAGATGATGCGATGAACGGCCGCGCGGTTTTGCAAGTGAACCTGGTTGATGTCGACAAGGGTTCTCCAGAAAAACGCGCCGGCTCCAGCCGTGGCAGCTGCAACCTCTGATCTCCAGATCTTCCAACTACAAACTGTCGGTTAAGACGGCTAAGCTCCAACCGGTCCGCGTTGTGGATACTGTTTGATGATCCACTGATTTTGGAAATCTAGGAGCATAGTGGCGTAATGTATCGATTGATTTCGCAGGCAGGTGCCTGCGCCTGGCTGCTCGCGGCAGTACTCGTGACATCGGCCTTCGTGGGCGATCTTCGCGCCCAGGATAAACCCCTACCGAACATCCTCGTCATATGGGGCGACGATATCGGGCAGTTCAACATCAGTGCGTATAACCGCGGCATGATGGGGTACCGGACCCCGAACATCGACAGGATCGCGGCTGAAGGTGCATTGTTCACGGACTGGTATGGGCAGCAGAGCTGCACGGCGGGTCGCGCTGCATTCATAACGGGCCAGTCGCCCATCCGCACGGGGCTCACCAAGGTCGGGCTTCCGGGTGCCCCCGAAGGCATGCAGAAGGAAGATCCGACCATCGCTACGCTTCTCAAGGCGAAGGGCTATGCGACCGGTCAGTTCGGCAAGAACCACCTTGGCGATCTCGATGAGATGCTGCCCACCAATCACGGCTTCGATGAATTCTTCGGCAACCTTTATCACCTCAATGCGGAGGAAGAGCCAGAGAACCCGGACTATCCAAAAGGGGCGAAGTTCAAAGAGAAGTTCGGTCCTCGCGGCGTCATTCAAAGCTCTGCCGATGGACGCATCACCGATACCGGTCCCCTCACCCGTAAGCGTATGGAGACCATCGACGTAGAAGTGACCGATAAGGCCCTCGATTTCATGGACCGGGCGAAGGCGGCCAACAAGCCGTTCTTCTTGTGGTGGAACTCCACCCGCATGCACATCTTCACCCACTTGAGGAAGGAGTCGGCTGGCAAGACCGGGCTTGGCGTCTACGCCGACGGCATGGTCGAGCACGACGCCGATGTCGGCAAGCTTCTGGACAAGCTCGAAGAGCTCGGCATCGCAGACAATACCATCGTGATGTACTCCACCGACAACGGAGCCGAGACATTCAGTTGGCCCGACGGCGGAACCACGATGTTTCGCGGTGAAAAGAACACGCAATGGGAGGGCGGCTTCCGCGTCCCCACTTTGATCAAATGGCCTGGCGTCATTAAGCCGGGCACGGTCATCAACGACATCGGTGCACATGAGGACATGTTCCCGACGCTCGTCGCGGCCGCCGGTAACAAAACCGCCAAGGAGGACCTCCTCAAAGGCCTTACCATCGGTGATCGAACCTATAAGGTTCACCTTGATGGTTATGACCTGGGACCGGTTTTCAACGGCAAGGGCGATTGGCCGCGCAAAGAGTTCATATACTGGACCGACGACGGCAACGTCGCAGCCCTGCGCTACGAAGACTGGAAGGTCACCTTCCTCAAGCAGAACGCTCTAGGTTTGAACGTCTGGATAGAGCCCTTCGAGGTTCTGCGCGCTCCAATGTTGACCAACCTGCGCATGGACCCCTTCGAGCGCGCCGAGGAAGAAAACGCGATGGGTTTCCAGCGCTGGTATGTCGAGCATATGTTCGCCATTGCTCCGGCTGCCGCATACGTCGGACAATGGTTGCAGAGCTTCCGCGAGTATCCTCCACGCCAGAAACCCGGCAGCTTTAACCTTGACCGCGTCATGGAGCAGGTGACAAGCCGGCCTGGCAATCAATAGGCCTTGGCCGTATGACACCGCGCCGCACGCTTCTAAGAGGCGTGCGGCCTACCCGGTCGGCGTCAAATCAGCCGTGCACGGGTCATCGAGCCTATGCGCGGCAAGATTTGCACCGAGGAAATACTGGGCGTACACTACCCGTATGTTGGAATGCGGCCCACGAGCGTGCCGCGCCGAGACCTGCGCTCCGTTCATGCAGCTCGGATGAATTGAGCCAGAAACAACGCAGGTCCTATTGCGACAAGGGAGTCTCGGCGAGGCCGCCTATTGACCGCCTGGCGGTCGAAAGGAGACTTGCTATGACGATCTCAAGCGCACTTCATCAATATCTCAATCGTGCTGGCGTCCCCTACGAGGTTACGCTGCACGAGCGCACAAGCTGTGCACTTCAGACGGCGAGGACCGCGTCGGTTTCGGCCGATCTTCTGGCTAAGGCCGTTCTGCTCCGGCGCGCCCAAGGGTACCTGCTCGCTATCGTACCTGCCTCCCGGCAAGTGCGCCTCGAAGAAGTCGGCAAATGCCTTCATGAACCGGTATGTCTTGCTACGGAAGATGAGGTTTCCGAGCTGTTTGATGACTGTGAACCAGGTTCTGTCCCGCCCATGGGCGAAGCCTACGGCGTGCAGACGATCGTAGATGAGAAGCTCGAAGGACTGCGTGATATCTATTTCGAAGCTGGCGACCACTATTCACTCGTCCATCTCAAAGGCGAAGACTTTGATGAGCTGACCGCCGACGTCCTTCACGCTCGGATCAGCACGCTTCACTAGTGTTGCGTGCACGAAAGCGGGATTCGGCACGACGGTTGGTTCCCGTTTTCTTCGCCCGTTTCCGGGCACCGACTTCGACCAGCACCAGTGGAGGAAGCTATGGCCGTAATAGCAATGGCTCGCGAGATGGGAACCCGCGGGAGCGAAGTTGCCTTGGGTGTTGCCGAGCGCTTGGGCCTCGAAATCATCCATCACGAACTCGTCGAACACGACATCGCCACCTGGACCGGAATGCCGGAAAGCCAGGTTCATCGTCTCCTGGAAGGCGAGGCTTCGATGTGGGAGCGGTGGAAACTCGATGAAAGGCGCATGTCGCGGTACACCGCTCTGGAGATCCTTGAACTCGCCGCCAAGGGCAATGTTCTGATCCGGGGTTGGGGGGCGACCTATCTGCTGAAGTCGATCCCACATGCGGTTTGCGTCCGGATCTGCGCTCCCATGGCATATCGGGAAGGCGTCTTGAAGGACAGGATCGGCTTGAAGGATGAGGCCACCGCCCGCCGTGAAATCGAGCGGAACGATGCTGCACATACGGGTACGATGCAAAGGCTATTCGGCATCGATTGGCGCGACGAACAGCTCTATGCCCTGATGCTGAACAGCGCCCGCGTACCTGCTGAAGATTGTGTTGAGCACATCGTAGGCATGGCACAGAGCCCAGCCTTTGAGGAGACGCCCACCTCGCGAAAACTGCTCATGGATCAGCTGATTCTCGCGCGTGTCCGTTCAACTCTGGAACGCGAATTCGGCTCCACAACCAACCGTTACGGATTTGACGTCGAAGTCTCCGACGGGAAGGTGACCCTTCACGGCGCGACGCCCGATGCCGACGTCATCGCCGAAACGATACGCCTGTTGCAGGATGTCGAAGGCGTCACCTCGGTTGAGAGCAAAGTCGCCCACATTTCCTTCGTCTCGTACGCGGTTTAGCCGCGACGGAAGGACCAGGGAAGCCACAACGTACCGAGCGGTTCAAGAAGAACCGCTCCCGTCCGGCCGAAAGTCAGAAAGCTGCTTAGTGCGGTTTAGGCTGCTTGGCGCGCCATCCACTCGCGGGCGCAGCGCATCATGCAGTCCTCTAGAGGCTCGCCGGTCGCCGCTTTTGTTTGATAGATGATCTCAATTTCGCGGTCGCGGGTGGTGCGAACAGGTTTAACCCCCACCATCCGGCCCTGCGTCTCGGTTTCCATAGCGAGAACCTGGAATCGTCGGCCTCGGCTGACGACTTCAACAGAAGCAGAATTCATCGTCTCACCCCACTGTCCGCGTGCCCAATAACGTGTGCACAGGTAGAACCATTCTCACTCAAACAAACGGATCGGCATTTGTTAGCCGATATCATGCGACAGCAATCAGACCCTCGGCCATGGAAGTTGGTGCTATCCACAACCTTATTGCCGCGCTGCACAATACTGACGCGGCCAGGTCACAGTCTCCGGGTTGCCGCATTTCGCGGCATAGAGCGCTGCATTTATTGCCTTTTTTCTGCTCGGCCCCGGGATCCTATACGCCACTGACGCACAGGCGCCGGAGTCCATGCTGGCTTCATTTGCGATCAAACGCCGGCAAGTCAAGAGGCCGCCCCGTCACATCCAACGCTGCGCTGGCCGAAGGTGCGATTGCGGACAATGCCGTTAAGCCAGGTATGTCGGCAAAAAGCATCGTGGGCCCTACCAACGAGGCTCTCGGGAGGCGCAAAAGACGATGATACTTCACCAGTTTTCGACAGCATTGGATGACTGCCTGCGAATTTCGGTGCTAGCCTGCGGCCCCGCCGGGGCGATACGCCATGGAGATCCGAACTTGAGAGGTGCAGTTGCCATACTGACTTGCATCACCGCGGTTAGCGTTGTGATCCATTCGGCTCGGTCGGATGATGCGGTTCTGGCCGACTGCAAATCCCAGATCGACAGATTCTGTTCGGATGTCCCACACGAAGCTGGCGCTATTCCCGTGTGCTTGAGCGGGCACCTGGAAGCGCTTTCACGGTCATGCAAAACGGCGTTGGAGCGGAAGGGACCTGGGTGGGGGCGACAGGGTGGAAGCGGCGGCAGTGGATTTCAGGGACGAGTACGCAGCGAATGCCGCAACGAAATCGCTGAATTCTGTTCCGGCATTGAACACGGCGAAGGGCGCGTGCCCGCGTGCCTGGAGCAACATCGTCGCAAACTCTCTCATACCTGCAAGCTGGTGCTCGCGATCAAGGATTCCAAAGGCAAGGGAACCCAGGGTCCGAAAGCGCCCGCGGTGAATAAACCAGGAGTCAAACAATGACCGGATGGTCCTTCCTTCGCGACGTCGATCGGCAGTTTGAACAGGCCGCCACCCACGTGCCGATGCAGGACGGGCTCGCCGAGAAGATCCGGACCTGTAACGCGACCTACGTCATGCGTTTCGGCGTCCGGCTGCGCGGCCGAATGGAAACGTTTACCGGCTGGCGGGCGGTGCACAGCACGCACATCACGCCGGCCAAGGGCGGGATACGCTACGCCCTCGACGCCGACCAGGAGGAAGTCGAAGCGCTGGCGGCGCTGATGACGTACAAGTGCGCTCTCATGGGGCTTCCCTTCGGCGGCTCCAAAGGCGCGCTGAGAATTGATCCAAAGAAATGGAACCGCGAAGAACTCGAGAAGATCACGCGCCGCTTCACCCAGGAACTTGCCCGCCACAACTTTCTCTCCCCTAGCCAAAACGTGCCGGCCCCCGACATGGGAACCGGCGAACTCACGATGGTCTGGATGACCGACGAGTATCGCAGGTGGTCGCCCAACGACATCAACGCCTTCGCGTGCGTGACGGGCAAACCTCTTGCAGCCGGTGGCATCGAGGGGCGGATTGAGGCAACAGGTCGTGGCGTCCAGTACGCCATTCGAGAGTTCTTCAGGCACGAGGAAGATGTCGCCAAGGCGGGTCTGACGTCGGGGCTTTCCGGCAAGCGCGTCATCATCCAGGGGCTCGGCAATGTCGGCTACCACGCCGCCAAGTTCTTGAGCGAGCAAGACGGCTGTAAGGTCATCGCCGTTATTGAGCGCGACGGAGCCGTCCATGCCGACCAAGGCATTGAAATCGAGGATCTCAGTCGTCACAAGCAGGAAAATAATGGTGTGCGCGGGTATCCGCACGCAAACTTCGTCGAGGATGGCGCAAGCCTCCTGGCCGCCGAATGTGACATCCTGATCCCGGCGGCGATGGAAGGTGTCATCAACTCCGAAAACGCGAAAACCGTGCAGGCAAAACTCATTGCGGAAGCGGCCAATGGTCCGACGACATTTGAGGCCGACAAGATTCTTCGAGCCCGAGGCGTCGCCGTTCTTCCGGACCTGTACGTCAACGCCGGTGGCGTCATCGTGAGCTATTTCGAATGGGTGAAGAACCTGACCCACATCCCATTCGGTTTGATGGAACGCCGGCACCATGAAACAAGCCATCGAATGCTCGCACATTCGCTGGAAGCCATGACCGGAAAGCAGTTTCCCTCAGAGAATGCCAGTGCGTTTTTGTCTGGTGCCCGCGAGATTGATCTCGTTCGGTCCGGCCTTGATGAAATGATGCGCGGCGCCTACGGGGAGATTGCGGAAGCGCGGCGGATCAATGGCGAAGAACTCGATATGCGCACCGCCGCCTACACCATCGCCCTCAAGCGCATTACCGAGGCCTATAACGCCATTGGGTTGTGACGCCCGCGGCCGTGCTTCTCACAACAGCCAGATCGACGCCAGCCCGAGGAATGCGAAGAACCCGATGACGTCGGTCACCGTCGTCACGAAGACGCCGGAAGCGGGCGCCGGGTCGAGGTCGAACCAGTCAATGGCGATCGGGATCAGGATCCCGGCCACAGCGGCCACCAGCAAGTTGACGATCATCGCAACCGCGATGACGATCGCCAGCGGACCGGACCCGAACCAGACGATCGCCACGGCCGCCGTAATTGCCGACAAGATGAGACCGTTAGCGATGCCCACCACGGTTTCGCGCGTAATGACCTTCGGCGCGTTGACGCGGGAAAGCTTGTTCAAGGCCAGCGCCCGCACGGTCACGGTCATGGTCTGCGTGGCGGCATTGCCGCCCATGGAAGCAACGATCGGCATCAACACGGCGAGCGCCACCATTTGCTCGATGGTTGCGTCAAACATCTGAATGACCAGCGAGGCAAGGATCGCGGTTGCAAGATTGACGACCAGCCATGGAACCCGCGACCGCACGGTCCAATAAACGCTGTCGGTCACCGTTTCGTCGCCGACGCCCGCCAGCGCCAGCATATCTTCCTCGGCTTCGTCCTGGATGACATCGACAACATCGTCGACAGTAACGACACCGACCAGTCGATCGTTCTCATCAACGACGGGTGCCGAGATCAGGTCGTATTTTCGAAACTGCCGCGCCACCTCTTCCTGGTCTTCGTTTGCCCGCACCCTGTGCGGGTCGGGATCCATGATCTCCGACACCAGCACGTGTCGCTTGGTGCGCAGCAGTCTTGACAGTTGCACTTCGCCGAGCACCTTGAAGGCCGGATCCACGACGAAGATCTCTGAAAACGTATCCGGCAGCTCGTCGCTTTCACGCATGTAGTCAATCACGCGCCCGACGCTCCAGAACGGCGCCACGGCAACGTAGTCGGACTGCATGAGACGCCCGGCGGTCTCTTCATTGTATTCGAAGTTGCGCTCGAGAGCGGCACGCTCCTCGTAAGGGATCTGATCAAAGATCTCCTGCCGGTCGCTTTCCTCGAGGTTTTCGAGCAGGTAGGCGGCATCATCTGAATCAAGCTCTGTCGCCGCCTTCGCCAGAAAGTCATTGGGCAGCTCTTCAGACAGTTCGTCGCGAACCGTCTCGTCGAGCTCGGAGAAAACGTCAAAATCGAAGTCGTCGCCAAGGGCCTGAATCAGCTTGACGCGGTCCTCCTGATCGAGGAGTTCGATCGCCTCGGCAAGGTCCGGTGCGAGCACGTCCGCCGTCAGCGAGCGGATCGTTCCGACGTCACCGGCTTCGAGGGCGTCAGTAAGCCCGCTGACGAGCTTCCTAACGGCCTCCCTTTGCTCCTTTTCGGTGTCGATCGCCTCTTCAGCGCGAGATTCCATGCCTCACCAGTCCTTGCAGCCCGGGTCGCGGGCAAGCCTCTTCCAAGCCCGTTCTAAAGGGGACGCCTGTCATTGAATCGCCCGTGTCGGTAGCACATTCTGAGGCGGGCACGCATCATCTGGTGGACAAAGCAACACAGTGTGACCTGAAAAGCGGTGTTTCGTTGAGAGTTCTTTCGTAATCTCTGATTGATAAGCGTATGACTGGTTTCCCGGTAGCAAACACCAAAGGGCGCAGACAGGGTGAGGGACGGCGGAATGATGCGGATCGCGACAACCGTGATGATCGCACTGGCGATGGCGGCGGGCCTTGCCACGGCTGGTAGCGAGCAAGCTCAAGCCGGCAAGCGCTCCTGCTCTGAACGCAAGGGTGTGCTGGGGGTTTCGCGGATTCTTGAGGTTGATACGACGGCCGGTCCGCGATTCGGAAATATGCAGTACAAGGACATTGATTTTCTAAGGCCCGGCGAAGTGGTTCTCACATTCGATGACGGACCTTTGCGGCCGAAAACAACAGCCGTGCTCAACGCCTTGGAGGAACACTGCACAAAAGCAACGTTCTTCATGGTTGGCCGCATGGCTCTGGTCGACCCGAGCATGGTGAAGGAGATCGACCGGCGGGGGCACACCGTGGCCACCCACACGTGGTCGCACAAGATGCAGGGCCGTCTCGGTTTCGAGCGGGCGAAAAAAGAGATTGAACTTGGCATCAGCGCTGTTTCGCTCGCCTTGGGAAAGCCTGCCGCGCCATTCTTCCGCTTTCCCTATTTAAGTGACCCGAGCCGCATGCAGCGCCACTTGAAGGAGCGCGGGCAAGGCAACTTTTCGATCGACGTTGATTCCCTTGATTTTCGCACCAGGTCGGGCTCGACCATGGTGAGGCGCACCCTTGCCGGGCTGAAGCGGTTGGGCAAAGGCATCCTGCTGTTCCACGACATTCAGCGTTCAACGGCCAAAGGTGTGGATCAGCTGCTCGATGCCTTGGCGGCGGGCGGGTACAAAGTCGTGCACCTCGTTCCGAAGAATCCCACCACGACGCTGCCGAAATATGATCGGATGGCCCAACGTGAGGCTGATCGCCGCAAGAAGATTGCCTCACGCCGACCATTGGCTTCTCGTTCCATAGTGTGGCCGGTCTCGGCCGCAACTGATTTTCCGGCCGTTCAGCCGCTGGAGATCGTACCTCCTGGGATCTTCAAGGGGCCGCTGCCGCAGCGGTCCGGGCGCCCTCGTCCTGCCGTCAGGAAGCAAGCGGAGGAATTGGCTGCGGAAGAACGCGAACCAAGTGAGGTCCGCACCAAGAAACGGGTCCAGGCCAAAAAGCCGACCACGGAGGATCAAAGCGACGCGGCAGCAGCCCTCCAACGGGCCTTCAAAGAAGACTGGCGCCGCGAAGTATTCAACAACTGATTTTACTGGGCTTGTCAGGTCCGTTCTGGCGGTGCGCCTTGCGCAAAGCGCCATTGCGCTCACATGAGCGAGATGAACACAATATTAAGCACCACAGATCAGACTATTGCTTTCAAAACGCCACCAGCCGGCCTTCTGATCCGCCAAACTTGCGACTAGGGAATCGGTTACGCGAACTTTCATCTATCCCTGAACGCTTCATAAGGGACGCTGTATGCGCAGCATCTTTGTCGCATCAATTTCAGTCGCAGGAGTGGTTTTCGCAGGTCCGGCGGGCGCCATCGATTGCTCTGCTCCAGAGCACGCGATTGGGCTTGAGCGGATCGTTGAGGTTGACGCCAGCGGCGGCCCTCTGTTCGGCGCAATTTCCAAGCAGCAGAAAGAACCTACATTCCTTCGCGAAAAGGAAGTGGTCCTCACATTCGATGATGGCCCCAGTCCCTGGGTCACGCCTCGCATCCTTGATACGCTTGAGCACCATTGCACGCGTGCCACGTTCTTTTCAGTCGGCAAAATGGCGGTGGCGTATCCCGTTATCACCCGCGATATCATTGCCCGCGGACACACTCTGGCAGGACATACCTGGGCCCATCCCCGTCAACTCCCGAAGATGCCGGCCAAGCGGGCCCAAGATGAGATCGAACGCGGTTTTGCGGCACTCGATGCGGCCGCCGGCGGTGGCATTGCTCCGTTTTTCCGCTTCACCGGGCTGAACGATTCCGCACCCTTACTCGGCTATCTCCAGGATCGCGGTGTCGCCACCTTCACCGTCGACGTTGTGACAGACGACAGCTTCATCGCCGACCCTGCTGAACTGACCCGCGTAACGCTGGCGCGCGTTGTAAAGCGCGGGGGTGGCATCTTGCTTTTTCACGACATCAAGCCCGCCACCGCCAAGGCGCTGCCCGCCATCCTTGAAGGCCTGAAGGAGCGCGGTTTCAAGGTCGTCCATATGCGCCAGCGCAAGGCCTACGTCCCGCGCCAGGAGTTCGTTGCGGGCTATCGTGACAAGGTTGCCGCCAATTTGGAAAAGAGCCCATATAAGCCGCGCCTCATGCCGTTTTACGGAGCCATTTCGGTTTTGCGTCAAGCGAATGCAGCGACCCCACTGAACGCGCAGTCGGATCTGCCGGTGGCCGTCGTATCGCCAGCCCCGCGTGACCGTCGCCTCCTCAAGCGAAGGTCAAACAAGAAGAAGAGTTCGAAGCGGCGCGCAAAACCTCCCGCCGAACAGGAAGTTTTGCCCTGGAAGAAAAAAAGGGCGTTGCCGGGAGGCGAGGCACCGGCAGCGTCCCCTGAGCAGTCACCGGCAGCCAGTACAACCAGCTGGCGGCACATCGGTCCTCATCCGGCCGAGCGCGCTGCGCCTTATATTCAATGAACCCCTCTGACGAGATACCGAGAGACGGCGAGACCTGCCAGAACCATGTCGTCGATGCTTGGGTGTTCGGCATCGACGAAGCGCACTCCGTAACCGACAAGCTTCGTGCAGCCCTGTCCGGCGATGAGCTGGCCCGCGCCGCGCGCTTGTATGATTCATCGCACCAGCGGCGCTTCATTAGTGCTCGCGGCCGTATGCGCCAGATCCTGGCTTTCTATACTGGTTGTCAGCCCGCCGAGCTGTCCTTCGAGGTGACGCCAGCCGGCAAGCCGATGCTATGCGCGCCTCACGCGGGGCTGCACTTCAATCTCAGTCATTCCGGGTCCAGAGCCGCACTCGGGGTTTGTCGCACGGCGGCGCTAGGGATCGACATCGAGGCTGTTCGTGAGGTTCGCGAGGGCCTTGCTCGCCGCTTCTTCGCCGCCGCTGAAGTTGCTGCATTGGAAGCTCTCGCAACGGACCAACAGGAGCACGCCTTCTTCCAGTGCTGGACACGCAAGGAAGCCTTCTTGAAAGCAACTGGAGAAGGCATTGTGCGGGGCCTCGATAGCTTTGAGGTCTCGCTTGGCCCCAACGAGCCGGCGCGGATCAATTCAATTGATGGCGATGAAGAAGCCGCTCGGGCATGGAGCCTTTTGGAATTCGACCCAGGTCCAGGAATGCTCGGGGCCGTCGCACTGCGGGCGGAGAAGGCCTGCCTGAGGTTCCGGGCAGTCCAAGAACTACCAGGCTAGCCTCGTCTCAGCTTGTTGGCACATCGAGCTTGCGCGTTAGGTTCTCAAACTCCTTGCGCAGTTCCTCGTTCTTGAAGATCTGATCGAACGTCGGCGCTTGGAGCTTCTGGATGGCTTCGAACGAAGCTGCCGAATCCCGCATCAAGGACCGCAGCTGGAAGCTTGCTTCCACCGTTTCATAGGTGTTGTCGGCGATGCTCAGGTCATGCGTTGCACGCGAACGTGCGCGCGCCAGTTGCTCACGCTGCTGGGCCAGGTAGCGCCGGTAGCCGCGCGCGGCCTCCTCGGCAATCTTCTGGCTTGCCAGGTTGGCATTGAGCGCCCGTTTCTGATCCGGACGATTGCTGCGGTTCCTCAGCAGCTGTCGTGTTTTCGTCCGCGCCGTACGGATGTCCTTCAAAATGGCGTCGAGCTTTGGAATGTAATTCTCGTCGATCTTGTCGATCGTCGCCTGCTGCGCATGGACGAGCATCGCAAACAGCGCCGCATGCATGGCGAAATACTTGCGCGCGGCCTTCATGTTTTCGCCACTGGCGGCCAGCCGGTCCGCCAGCTGCGAATCAATAAGCTTCGCGGCATTGAATGCAGCAACGAGTCGGACGAGGTCTCCCGACAAAACACTATCGAGCAGAAGGTCGATTTGCCCGTCGCCAAGCTCAATTCCCGATTCGACGAGTGCCGCGTGTATTTCCTTCTTGGCGTTCGCGATCTCGGTTCTGTTCTGAGCGACGCGCTTTTGCGCATCCTCGATCTCCGCCGCGAGGCTTCCGACGGTATCGGTCAGCATGCCCGGTAGCACGCCATCCTTGGGCGCGGACAGTTGCCGTTCTTTCAGCTGAACAATGTTGTCTTCGAGTTCGCGGATATTGCGCCGGAGGCCTTCGACCTTCTTTTGCACCTCGACCACCGGTGCATCGGTAACGATGCCAAGCGCGCTATCGAGCAGGGTACGTATGTGATCTTCACGGTCTTCGCGCGTTTCCGTCCAAAGCGGCGTAACGATGAACTCGTCCTTACGCGGTAGCTTTTGCGCATCTGAGCGGTGTTCGGCGGTATCCTTGAGAATCGCGTCGATGGCCTGCATCAGGTCGCGGGCCTGCCGGTAGGTCTTGTCATTTTCGCGCGGATCGGGAGCTGGCTTGCCTTTTTCCGCCTTCGCTGTGTCGCTGCCGTCGACTTCAGCCATGAGGTCGACGATCGTGTCGCGATAGGTTGTTTGCGCCGCCACAGGCGCACCGGCGACCACCAGCAGCGATAAGGAATACGCTGCCGGCAGTGCAAAACAGCGAATGTTACGTCTCATCTGAGTGACCTCCGGCCCGCTTTATCAATCACGCGATGATGGCAAACACATGGTTGTTATTGCGGCAATTCGCAAACGGAGAACCTTCTCAACAACGCTTAGGCCCTGAATTTGCTTGTGTTTTTATGTTATCTCCGAGCGCGCTTGCGCGGCAATCATTGTATCAACAAAAGCCTCATCAATCTGCCGGGCATCGGTTAACGCAATCATGTGGGTCAGGGTGGCCGGCAGCGGCGATCCAAGGTTCGCAATACGGACCTTCTCAAAGGGCGCTTCATACACGCCAGGCGGGCCGGAGAAGGCGATCTTGAGGTTCTTCGGCCCGATCGCCAAAAGGGCGAACGGCAGTGCACCGGTATGCATGGCGATGTGCTTGGGTCCGGCCTCGAATTGTGCGTTGGGAATGGCCTCTTTGATGCGCCTGATCAGGTAACCGGCCAGTGGCGCATAGGCCCGCGCGGAAGCAACGAGCGACTTGATCTCGGGTGTGAGATCGCCACCGCTTGGAGCGTTGCCGGCGCCAGCAGCCGGCTGCGATTGCGGCGGTGGATCGCTCAAAACCTTGGGTGTCATGGGGCGGGTTGGCGGCTGGGTCGTCTTTGCGGCGCCTGCCGGGGGCGCGCTTGAAACAGGTTTCCTCGCCGCCTCGTCGAAGTAGATCGGCTTGCCGCCATTGTGGTAAATGCGTTCAAGCCACGAGGCCCAAGCGAATAAGAAGCCCTGCTGGCGCAGCCAGTCGATGATGTCATTGCGATGCTCGAATTTCTGAGCCTCGATTACGCGCATCCATTCAGCAAGATCTCGGCCGGTATCCTCTTTGAGGCTCTCGATGAACTCGCGCTCTTTTTCAGCGTAATCTCGGCTCATGGGTCCCCAACAACGTATCAGATCCAGCGGCGGGTCTTATCCTTGTAGGCCCGATAGTCATCGCCAAATCTTGCCTCCAGATGGCGCTCTTCCGGCAGGATCGAAAGCCAAGTGACCGCCACCGCGAACCCAAGCCCGAGGATGACGAACCAGATGTTCTTGGTCACCTCCGCCAGCCCCATAAAGATGAAGACGTCTCCAAGATAGATCGGATTTCGGACCCAGCGAAACGGCCCGCTCGTGACGAGTTCGCTCGCCATCTCGGTTGGCATCACGGCGGTCTGATGCTGGCGTAAGGTCACGATCGCCCAGATAACAAGCGCCAGACCGACGACGCCAATCGTGAGCCCCACTACCCGCGCCGGTCCGTCGTCGAGCCCCGGCCACGGCAACGGCGCAATGCCGCCAAGCAGAACCGCGATGCCAATCGCCAGGACGATTAGGATCGGCGGCCACGGTATACTTGTTGGGCCGGCGGCGGCCGCGTCTTTTCCGTCATGCATTTTGTGTCATTCTCCTGGACGAAACTCTATATCGAAACCGGCCTGGAGAGTCTTCCGCCGGCTTATTCCGGCCGATTACAGGAGTTTCATGCGGATTGGGTGCCACAAGTCTGCCTTTTCGGTGATGCTAACCACCCCTGTCACATCCGGTTACGCGGCGGTCCTTCATGTCCCACTTCATTTCCAAGGTCTTTTGGTTCGTGGCACAGCCTTCTTCATTGTGTGCGATTGCCATACTTCTTGGACTGGCCATCCTTGCGCTGACCCGCATGCGCAGACTTGGGTTCGCACTGGCGTTTGGCGGTTTGGTCGCAATGCTTGCTGGTGGCTTTCTGCCGATCGGCAACTATCTGGTGCTTCCTCTTGAGCAGCGTTTTGCCGGCCAGGTTCTGCCTGCGGCCTCTGAACCGGTCGCCGGGATTGTTATACTGGGTGGATTTGAGGATGGTTGGGTTAGTGCCGGTCGCGACGGTTTGGCAGTCAATGAAGCAGCCGAGCGACTGACCGAGGGTGTCCGCCTCGCCCGTCGTTGGCCGCAGGCGAAGGTCGTATTCACCGGCGGCGTTGGCGGACTTTTGGCAAGTGGCAGCGATGCCGCCGGCCCTGTCGGCCGTTTCTTGCAGGACGTCGGCATTAGTCCGCAGCGCATTGTTCTGGAACCGAAGTCCCGAAACACCCACGAAAACGCCAAGCTGACCTACGAGCTGCTGTCGCCGAAGCCGGGAGAGCGATGGCTGCTGGTGACGTCCGCATACCACATGCCGAGGTCCATCGGCGTCTTCCGCGCCGCAGGCTTTGATGTCACTGCCGCCCCCGTTGACTACCGCACGCGAGACGCACGAGACCTCGTGCGCATGTTTCCGTCAATTCCATCGGGATTAAAGCGTCTCGACCTTGGCGCCAAGGAATGGATAGGACTGGTTGGCTACTGGTTCGCCGGGCGAACCGATGCCCTCTTCCCCGGCCCAAAGACCTGACAGGTGTTCACTTGGGCTGCGGCATGATCCGCATGTCTGTCTGCTGCAACTCAGCCTGCAGGTCGAAGCTCTTGCAGCCCATTTCCCGGAGTTTGTTATTATACTGCTCTAGCCTTGCAAGTTTCTGGGCCCTGCTTCCTTTGGGATCGGGAGCCGAACCCGAAGTCATCCCGATGCCGGTTCCAAATGACTGCAGCCCTCTGGACAACGCCGAAGTATCTGACCGTGAACCGTCACCGCGCAGGCTAAGGATCCAAACTTTCATACGCCCCGTGATGCGACCGCAGTTAAGCTCCTCCTGCGCCTCTCCGACGGCGCTAGTGGAGAGCTTTGGGGCGTCCGTCGCAGCACAACCGCTCACTAATGCCAGCCAGGCAACAAGCAGGAGGCTTTGCGCAAATCGCGTGATCATCGTGATGGATATATTCTCCAGCGCTGTCGCGGGGAATTCGATTTGCACTGAAAAATCAGGTCCTACTGAGGCGACGAGGCAGCGAACAGTGTCGATGTCGCGTCAAAACGCTGGCGAAGCCGCAGTTCAAAAGTCGTCCCACACCAATCTTCAAACTACTCTGATTCCAGGATCTTAGGCAATTTCTACTCGCCGCGCCTCTCATCACTGCGGCGCATCCGCTGATCCACGCCTCAATTCGCCTGAGAGCTTGCAACGGGCTCTCGCATCGGGTTTTTATCGGTTTTCGTAGCGACCCTTAGCAACCAGACAGCAAGAAGCGGTGCGATGACTCTCCACTTGGTCAAGCTCTGCGTTGGTGCCCATACCATTGAGGATTTGGCCCACTGGCAGGCTGGCAGGCTCGCCGAGGCCCGGCGCAAGGGCGGCAAGGCGCAACTGTTCCACACCACCTATCAAACCCCGAAACGCACTGAGGAACTCCTCGATGGTGGCTGCCTTTTCTGGGTGATCAAGGGGGTGATCCAGGTCCGCCAACGCCTTCTTGGCTTCGAGGAGGGCACGAAGGAGGATGGTCGCCGTTGCTGCCTGCTACTTCTCGATCCCCAACTCACGCCCGTGCGTCCCACGCCGCGTCGCGCATTCCAGGGCTGGCGCTATCTGTCCATTGAGGATGCACCTCCCGATCTTGGGTCTGCCAGCGATTCACAGATCGCCAGCATGCCGGCTAAGATGCGCCGTGAATTGGCGGAGTTGTGCCTGATATGAAGACGGCTTCCTCGAGATTTCTTACCGCCCACGCGGCCAGCCTGCCCAAGACCATTCCGTTTGTCGGCCCGGAGGCCTTACAGCGTTTGCGTGGCTGTCGGTTTCGCGCCCGGCTTGGAGCTAATGAAAGCGGGTTCGGGCCCTCACCTGCTGCTCTGGCGGCGATGCGCGAGGCGGTTGCCGAGAGCTGGAAGTACCCCGATCCGGAGAGCTACGAACTGCGCGAAGCAATCGCCGCATTTTTGGGCGTAGGCACCGACAACGTCGTGGTAGGCGTTGGCATTGATGGGCTCCTGGGGCTGACATGCGCGCTTGTTCTCGATCGCGGTGATACCGTCGTAACCTCTGATGGCGCCTACCCAACCTTCAATTATCATGTTACCTGTTGCGGCGGCCGATTGCTGAAGGTGCCCTATCGCGACGACAAGGAGGACCTGGCCGCGTTGCTTGATACGGCCAGGCGCGAGCATGCGAAAGTCCTCTATGTCTCAAACCCCGATAACCCGATGGGGTCTTGGTGGTCTGCCGACGCGATTACGGCACTCACATCGGACTTGCCTCCGACCACGCTTCTGCTCCTCGATGAGGCCTACTGCGACACTGCCCCGCCCGATGCGATGCCACCCATCGACGTGACCAATCCTCAGGTGCTGCGCTATCGCACCTTCTCAAAAGCATATGGCATGGCGGGCGCGAGGGTTGGTTATTGCATTGGAGACGCGGAACTCATCGGCGCGTTTGAAAAGGTCCGCAACCATTACAGCATGAACTACGTGGGCCAGATTGGCGCACTGGCCGCGCTCCGCGATCAGGAGTACCTCGCTCATGCCGTCGACCTCATTGGCGCGGCCCGCGAGCGCATCGCTCGTATTGCCGCCGACAACGGCTTGGAGGCACTGCCATCGGCAACCAACTTCGTCGCCATCGATTGTGGTGCCGACGCCGCGTTCGCGCGCCGCGTGCTTGACGAAACCCTGGCGCGCGACGTCTTTATCAGAATGCCCGGTGCCGCGCCTTTGAACCGCTGCATTCGGGTTACCGCGAGCCTAGACGCGGAATTGGAACTCCTTGCTGAAGTCCTGCCCGAGGCGCTTCGGGCGGCAAACGCCCAGGCGTGATCCTCTAGCAATTGGACTACCGGCCCTCGACTCGTCGGCATGGCACGTGATGCGTTCCTTGGTCCAAAGGCTCCAATAGCGTCCCGATCAGGTTGAGAGGAAACGTAATGACTTCGGTGGCCACCTTCGCGGCCGGAGAACCCTCCATACGTACACGGGGCGCGGTGAGAGACCCCTTTATGCTGAATGGCTTCACGATGTTGATGAGCTGGCTATGCAGCGGTTGCGGTCGAAACTGCATGGATATGGACTGGTTGCCCAGATCGATGAAGCCGGCTCCGCGGACCTGAACATCAGGTGTCTCCAAGACCAGAGAGAGAGTCCGTCCAAGCCCGTTGTGAAACGAAAACGGCGCCACCACGCAGACCAGTTCTGATTCACCATTTCTGCTATGCCGCGCGAAAAGCCAAGTTGGAAAGTTGAGGCCGGCCAGATCAATCAGGCTGGTGCCGATTTTTCCGTTGCGCAGCGTTGCAGCTAGCTGGCCGGTCAAGGTCTTCGAGATCGAAGCCTTGTCCTTGCCCTTTCCCTCAAGCGCGAAGTCCATCCCCAGAATGCCGCTGATGGGGTACTTGAGGTCCAAGCGTTGCAGCACCGTGCCGATGCGCAGACGCGAGACCTTCCCGGCCAGCGAAAAGCTGTTTGTCTCGTCACTGGTAATGACCTTGCCGTGCAGCGAGACTCTCCCGCCCAAATACTTCATCAGTATGTCTCTAAGCGCGATCTCGCCATCCTTGTAGCGAACCCGGCCTGTAATGCTGCTGGCATCCCCGCGGCCACCCTCGATCTTCTCGACATCGACATTCATGTCGAGCTCGATGGTTTTCTCTATTTTGGACAGGTCGAGGCCGTCATCACCGTCGTCCTTATCGTCTCTGCTTTCCAAATAAACAGAGCGGATGGACATAATCTTCCGCACGTCGTCAAGGTGCAGAAGCGGCGTCGAAACACTTCCTTTCAGCAGCGGAATGCCGTCGGCATTCGAGCCAATCAATTTGCCCGTCAACGTCGTCTTGCCAACGACGCTGACTCCATCGGCCTCAATGAAGTCGTCGGCCCCTGACACGTTACCCTCGAAGCTGACCGCGCCAAGATCTTCCACATCGCTGCCAAGCGCTGCCGAGAATTTCTTGAAGCTCGGGATTTTCAACGAAGTCTTGAGTTTGATCTCATCGCCGGCGCGTAAGTCATCGACAATGAAAGCGACATTCATTGAAATCAGGTCGGTCCCGGTTACACGCGCCTTCAAGGTTTCGATGCCGATTGACCCGTCGGCGTCGGAGATCGCCAGCTCACCTTGCAAGCGGCCGAGCTGGGAGGCGGTGTCCTCGGCTTCAAGAAGGAGCACATCGGCGGTCTTAAAGTCGATTTCGCCTTTGAGGCTGACGCCTTGAAACTGGAGGATGTCCTTGATGTCGCCTTGAACCCTCACGCTGGGGCGTTGCGCGGGACCGGCAAGAACCACGACGTCGTAAAGGCCTATTCGCCCTTCTGGGTCCTTCCAGACTCGCTCGGCACTTATGG
Organism: Filomicrobium sp.; assembly: GCA_029287535.1. Lineage (GTDB taxonomy): Bacteria > Pseudomonadota > Alphaproteobacteria > Rhizobiales > Hyphomicrobiaceae > Filomicrobium. The sequence continues at coordinate 11,336 of JARFQY010000068.1, read as the reverse complement.
GACCTATATCGTGCAACTGTGCCTTGAGAGAGTTCGTAGCGATCCGGAGGTCGCGCACCAACAAACCGTCGATGGAGCCGGCGATGCGCCCAGAAAAACCCGTCACGTTGAGATCGTAGATCGGCTTTTTTGCGCCGGGCACCGGGGGAGGAGGCACCAATGACCCCGTCAATTGCACATCGATTCCCGAGTGCTTGATGGCGTCGCCGATGTTGCCGGTCATTTGCAGCGTGTCGCCTGTTTCGAAGCGGAGATTGAGGTCAAGCGCGGACACTGCCGCGGAACCAAGCGGTCCATCGAGCCTAAACGTAAGGTCGCCGGTGCCATCAAAGTCATGTCGCACGTTATAGACGTCGAGAAGCGTGCTCAAAGATGCCGAATGCGCCGTGACATGTGCCTGGATTTCGTCTTGCTCGTCTTTCATTCGATAGACGCCAGAAGACTGGAGCTTTATCCCAGCCTGCTCACCCGAGACGCTGAAAGCGTGCTGCCCGGCCTGATCCGTCGAGGGGTCGATGGTGCCGTTCAGCTTGAGCGGCAGATCATCGATCTTGCCAACCCCGTCGATAACGATGGAGTCGTTCTGGCGATGCACGCCGAGTCTCCGGAAGAGATAGCTCGCGCTCCAACCGCTCTCCAGATCGGCATAGTTGAACCGGAAGTCTTCAAGCGAAAGATTGTCGCTGAAGGACAGGCGTACAAAGTCATGGATAAAGGCGCTGGGATCCGTCGCTGTATGGTCCTCGTCGGCCTCGGGCAGTTCCAAGTCAACTCGCAGACCCTCGACAAACAAGGCCTCGATTACAACGTCACCGCCGAGTAGCGCCAACAATGATGCGTTGAAATCCACCTTTCGTGCTGAGAGCTTCTTGATATCGGGCAAGGACCGCGTATCGACACTTGAAACGTCCGATATGACCACGCGCGGATTGAGCCCGAGACTAACCTCCACCGGGCCACTGACCTTCGTCGTTATCTCAAGCGCGTCATCGAGTAGAGCCTCGGCTTGTGCACGGCGCCAGGGCTCGAAGGGTTCCGTGTAAAGCGCCACGGCCACGAGCGCGGCAAGACCAACAACGGCCACACCAAGAAGACCAAGCAATGTGAAGAGCCATGCTCGCATTCCAAACGTCCATTTTCCAACGAGGCGAATATCCCCGGAGGCTTTGTGCCCCATACAAAACCGAACAGTTTCGGAAGGTGTCGCTACCGCCGCCATGCACACTGCCGGTGTGCCGACCGCCGGCGTGCAACGCTCGGCACACCGGCAGCTGTATCGAGATGCGAATTGTGTGGTTTTTATGAGGGAGGTGAGCTGGGGATTTTCATGGGACCACAGCACAATCCGGCAACTATGGACTCAAATGACGCTGCGTCGATCCATGCCACAATCGCCGCTCGCGTGAACGCTCATCGGGCAGATTGCACCGGTTCCGGCTTTTGAGTTTGTCCGGTGCGAAAATTGCCCCTCTTCTCGAAGGAGGCTTCATTTTTGAATGGGCGCAAAAGTCAAGAGCCCGTGAGGATCTTTCGATCCCCCGGGCTCCATCTCTGCAATGGGATTTGGCGTTATGATTTCAAGTGAGTTTCAATGCATGTGTTTCCATTTTTCAAATTCGCCCCATCTCTAAATGGGCGCCGAATTCCTTGGAACGATATGCTGTCGTTTTCTCACCTATCACGCCGGGCCCGATTACATCAGGTCAATTCAGGTTCCGGTCAATCCCTTGCGCTCATCTCGGAGCAGCGCGCATGGCAGTATAAGATCGCTGCTACTTGCTGACGAGTATCCGCATTTGCAGCCTACGAGACTTGCGGCTGAACTGAACTTCGCCTGCGCAATTCCTGTAATGTCTGTTTGGACTGCGATCGCAGTGAAATTTTCACTGTGTTGTCAGTCCTTAAAATCGACCAGGTGGAAGCATTTTCGTAGACCTCCTTCGTGATCCTTTCGAAAGATGGTGCGCCCATGATGTTTCGTTGTCAATCCTGATTCTCTTTTGCGGCGCAAACGTCGGGCAGAGATGGTTGCTAAGCAGCTTTTCTATTTACCCTTTTTGTGTCCATCAGTTCTGTTTTTCGAATAACGGTTCGGCGATCAGAGACATCGTGAAAGCCATGTGGGTCTTACAAAGGAAGACGGCCCGCGCGATTGCCCGGGCCGTCAACAATAGCCTTTCAGATTTGCCCCGCTTTGGTGCGGCGCAAGTCGCGTCAACGTCGCTTAGACCGAGTAGTAGAGATCGTACTCGACCGGGTGCGGCGTCATCTCATAGCGCATGTTCTCTTCCATCTTCAGCTCGATGTAGGCATCGATCATGTCGTCGGAGAACACACCGCCGGACTTGAGGAATTCCCGATCCTGATCGAGGTGTTCCAGAGCTTCGCGCAGAGTCCCGGCAACCGTCGGAATCTCAGCCAGTTCCGCTGGTGGCAGGTCATAGAGGTTCTTGTCCATCGGATCGCCTGGATGGATCTTGTTGTTGATGCCGTCGAGGCCGGCCATCAGCATTGCCGCGAAGGCCAGGTAGGGGTTGGCCGTCGGATCCGGGAAGCGGACTTCGACACGCTTTGCCTTCGGGCTGGTGGTGTAGGGAATGCGGCACGACGCCGAGCGGTTGCGAGCCGAGTAGGCCAACAACACCGGTGCTTCATAACCGGGCACCAGACGTTTGTAGGAGTTCGTCGACGCATTGGTGAAAGCGTTGATCGCTTTCGCGTGCTTCAAGACCCCACCGATGTAGTACAGGCAGGTTTCCGACAGATCGGCATACTTGTCGCCGGCAAACACCGGCTGCCCGCCTTTCCAGATCGATTGGTGAACGTGCATGCCCGAGCCGTTGTCGCCGAACACGGGCTTCGGCATGAACGTCGCGGTCTTACCGTAGGCCTGCGCGACGTTGTGGATCGAATATTTGTAAATCTGCAGGTGGTCGGCGATCGTCTTGATCGGCCCGAACTTGATACCGAGTTCGTGCTGTGCGGCACCGACTTCGTGGTGGTGTTTTTCGACCGAGACACCCATTTCGGCCATCACCGCCAGCATCTCGGAGCGGATATCCTGCCCGCTATCGATCGGCGGCACAGGGAAATAACCGCCTTTCGTGCGCGGCCGGTGGCCGAGGTTGCCCATTTCGTATTCGGTGCCGGAGTTCGAAGGCAGTTCGGTGGAGTCGACGCGGAAGCCGGTGTTGTAGGGTTCGGCAGTGAAGCGAACGTCATCGAACATGAAGAATTCGGCTTCCGGGCCGAAGAATACCGCGTCACCAACGCCGCTGGATTGCATGTAGGCCTCGGCCTTCTTGGCGATCGAGCGCGGGTCGCGCTCATAGGCCTGACCGGTCGAGGGTTCGCGAATATCGCAGAACAACGCCAGCGTTGTCTGCGCGAAGAACGGGTCGATATGCGCCGAATCCGGATCGGCGATGAGGAGCATGTCGGAGGCTTCGATGCCCTTCCAGCCCGCGATTGAAGAGCCGTCAAAGGCGTAGCCCTCGCTCAGCAGGTCTTCGTCGATGCAGGAAGCGTCTGCGGTTACGTGCTGCATCTTTCCGCGTGTATCAGTGAACCGGAAGTCTACGAACTTTACGTCTTTGTCCTTGATCAGCTGGACGACATCACTTTGGGTTTTCATAAGTCTCCCCGTGTTGGAACGAGTTGGAGGATGGTGGATTTAGTTCACGAACGCGGCGTTCGTAGGAGGGATGTGTGAAGACGGCGTGAGGTGCCGTCTTCAGATGGCCTCAGAGCCGGTTTCGCCGGTCCTGATTCTGATCGCTTCTTCTACACTCGAGATGAATATCTTGCCATCGCCAATCCGCCCGGTTTTGGCGGCCTTTTGGATAGCTTCGACGGCCTTGTCTACCATTTCTTCGCCGAGCACGACCTCGACCTTCACCTTCGGAAGAAAGTCAACGACATACTCAGCTCCGCGATAGAGCTCGGTGTGTCCCTTCTGTCGGCCGAAACCCTTCGCCTCGACAACGGTAATGCCTTGAAGGCCGATTTCCTGAAGAGCTTCCTTCACCTCGTCGAGCTTGAATGGTTTGATAATGGCTTCGATCTTTTTCATGGTTCCCTGGGACCTCCATTGGCCGGCTGGTCGGCTTGATCGGCCAGTCCGGTCATCGCGCGATGGTTAGCACGCCCTGTGCCAATTGGTGAACGAGAAATAAAGTTGAGTGATTGGAATACCTTGCCGCGAATTGGCGCAACAAGTCGCAATCTGCCGCAGAAGCTCGTGCCCACAAAGCAGGCATTATGCCGTAAAAATAGTCAATGCCGGGCGCCTGCTGAGCGATAGGATTTCGTGGAGCGCTGACGGAATTGGACGAGGCCACAGGTCAAATGAAAGAGCCACCGCTTGAAATTCTTACAAATGAGCAGATGGCCACGGCGGATCGTTTGGCCGTCGAGCTGGGTGTGCCAAGCCTGACACTGATGGAAAACGCCGGTCGCTCGGTCGCCGAAGAGGCCGGGAAAATGACCGATGCCGGAGCGCGCATCGTGATCCTATGTGGTCCCGGCAATAACGGCGGCGATGGTTTTGTTGCGGCGCGCCATCTCAAAGAGCGTGGTTATGATGTAGCCGTCTTTCTTCTCGGCGCGATTGATCGGCTCAAGGGCGACGCAGCTGAGATGGCCAAGCGATGGTTGGCGATGGGTGCGGTTCACGCCTTGAGCGACGCCGGCCAGGCCGCGGCTGACGCGGATCTCATCATCGATGCGTTGTTCGGCGCCGGCCTGGCGCGTCCGCTCGAGGGCGAAGCAGCTCGGCTTGCTGGCAGTGACCTTCATCTTTCAGCTGGCGGCCTTCTGGCCGTTGACGTCCCCAGCGGCCTCAACGGCACCACCGGCGAGCCGCTTGGCGAAAGCGTTTTCCGGGCGGATCGCACCGTGACTTTCTTCCGGCTTAAACCGGGGCACGTGCTCTATCCCGGACGCGACCTGTGCGGCGAAGTCGTTCTTGCTGATATCGGCATCCCCGAAGAAGCGCTCTCTCGGGCGCGGGATGGCGAACTGATCCCGAAATCCGGCGTTCAGGCCGATATTGAGCTGAACAGTGTCCAGCATGCCGCACTCGCGATTCCGGAACGGCGGTCTCAGGCGCACAAGTACAGTTATGGGCATGCCCTGGTCCTTTCCGGTCCCTCGGCTGCAACCGGCGCGGCGCGTCTTGGCGCCAGGGCCGCGCTTCGCGTGGGTTCTGGGCTGGTCACCGTCGCAAGCCCATCTGAGGCGATCCAGGAAAACGCCGCTCATCTCACATCAATCATGCTGATCCCGTGTGATACCGCGGGGCAGATTGGCCGCGTGCTTGGTGACCAGCGCAAGAACGCGGTCCTTATTGGCCCTGGATTTGGCGTCGGCGAGCACACCCGCGAAATGGTCCTGAAGATCCTGGAAGCCCGCACGGCGGGAGTCGTTCTTGATGCTGATGCATTGACGTCGTTTGCCAATGAGGAATTCCGCCAGCACCTGTTCGCGGCCATCAAGCGGCGCGCGGGCAACGGAGCGGGCTCTGGCACCTCGCGCGTCGTGCTGACCCCGCATGAAGGCGAATTCGCTCGGTTGTTCCCGAGCATCGAGGGATCGAAGATCGACAGGGCGCGCCAAGCCGCGAATCTCAGCGGTGCCGTCATCCTTCTAAAGGGTCCTGACACCGTCATCGCCCGACCCGCGACCTCCGCCGCCGATGTGCCGAGCCGGGTCGTGATCAACACCAACGCGCCGCCATGGCTTGCCACAGCAGGCTCAGGAGACGTCCTTGCCGGCCTTATCGCAGGCTTGCTTGCCCAGTCTCTTGATGAGCAAACCGCGGCCAGTACCGGCGTTTGGATCCACGCTGAATGCGCGAATCGATTTGGGCCTGGTCTGATCGCTGAGGATCTGCCCGAGATCGTTCCAGAAATCCTCCGCGATCTACATGCAAAGCGGCGAGAGCTGAGAAATTCAGGTCGCTAGTGCTCACCCGGCGCTGGTTTCCGTTCACCTGAGGTCAACCCTGCCGCGTCGATGCAACACAAATCAGGCCGAATGCTGCTATAGAAGCAGGACAGAATGCTGTGCCCTGCAGGCCAGCAAGAACTACGGAGCGTCCGCCATGAGCCAGCCTGCGCACTACGCCGCAGCGCTTGCATTGATAATTGCCTCTTTGGCCCTCGTCGCCGCGTCGCCACCGCTGGAGGCGCGCGTCGGCGAGTCGACGCAGCTTTATGTGCGGAATGGCGCTCTGGCGTTGCAGCGCGGCAAATCGAATGAGGCGGTGCAGCATTATTCGACGGCACTCAGCGATCGCTCGCTGGCCGATGACCGTCGCGCGACCATCCTGAATGACCGCGGCGTCGCCTATGTCCGCATGGGGCGGACGCGTGAGGCCATCGACGACTTCAACAAAGCCGTTGAGTTGTTTCCGGAATATGCTGCGACCTACAACAATCGCGGCAATCTGCTTCTAGCCCTGGGTTTGCCCGACGAGGCACTGAAGGATTTCGATCGTGCCATTGTGCTCGCGCCGGGATATGCCGCCGCTTACAACAACCGAGCCGGCGCGATGATGCAGATCGGCAAGACCGATAAGGCAATCCGCGACTTTACCCAGGCGGTGAAACTGTTGCCGGCCGCCGCTGCGCCACTTGCCGGCCGCGGACGGGCTCATCTGAAACTGGACCGGCCGCACGCCGCCATCCGCGATTTTTCGCGCGCTGTTGGCTCAGACTCGCGGTTCGCATCCGGTTACCGTAGCCGCGCGGAAGCAAAATTGCGTGTCGGCCACTTCAACGAAGCCATTGAAGACCTGTCCCGCGCTATCGCGTTCGATATATCGAACGCGGAAGCTTATATGCTGCGTGGCAATGCCTACCTGTCGTCCGGGCAGCTTGAATCGGCGATCGCGGACTTCAGCCGTGTCGTGGAGTTGCGTCCACAGGACCACAAAGGGTTCGAGGCACGCGGGCTCGTTCACGCCATGGCCGACGCGCAGGAACCAGCTCTTTTGGACCTCAACCGGGCGATCGAGCTCAATCCCCGTTCCGCGGTTGCATTCGCCTATCGAGGATATGCCTACGTCCGCTCCGGCCGACCTGAAATCGCCAAGGGTGATCTGAGGACGGCAAGCAAGCTTGACGCCGACAATCCCGAAGTGTTGTGGGCCAGGGCCGCCGCTAAAGAAGCCAGCGGCAAGTCCGAGCAGGCGATCAAGGTCTACCGCAAAGCCTTGGATAAGAAGCCCGGCTTTAAGCGCGCCCTTGATGCATTGGCCCGGCTCGGCGTTCCTGAAGCCGTGGAAGGCGACCGCGTCGTCGATGGTCTAGGCACTGAAGGCTGGTATGTCGTCACCAATCGTGGCCGCTACGCCGCTGTGAACCGGCGATATCCCAAAATCCGTGTTCCTCTGGAGATGATGGGCGAAGGCAAGCCGAGGCTCTTGTCCTGGGAGCAAAAACAAAGGCCGTTCCGGCAGATTGGCGTGCTCACCTACCACAGCGGTGTGATTGAAGGCCCGAAGGGGCCTGAGGAAATGGAGCAGGCCGCGATCATTGATCTGCGTTCCTCCAGCGTGGTCGCGATCGCACCCCATCGCTTGGGCAAGAAGGTCGCCGGCTGGACCTGGTCGCAAAACGGTTCGGTGACCGTCGCCAGCGTCGACGGTGTGACGGACCAGTTCCAGCTGCGCAAGGGCGTCCCTGTGGTTGACCCTGCTCTGGCGGCGCGCAGGGCCCGTAGCAGAAATCGCCGCAGAGCCGGTGGACCAGATTGGGCACCTTGGGCCAATGACGGTGGCTTCGGCTTTGCCCAGCCGCGCAGTGACCGCCGTAGCCGCAAGTATCGCAAACGCCGCCGCAAGCCGAAAACGTTTTTCGATCTTCTCTTCAATTGACGCTGCGTCAGCGCCCAGCTGATTGAGGCGGCTCGGAATCTACTTGCACCCTGACAACCGGGGCTTTGCATGACGCTGCTCTCATCCCACTGAACCGGCGGCGGCTGCGGTTCGTTTCAACCCCACTCGATTAACGGGAATTCGAGCTTCCCGCGCAATGTCGGAACACGAATGGACAACCGTCCCATCATTGTCTGGTTTCGCCAGGACCTGCGCCTCACCGATAACGTCGCGCTGGCAAAGGCCGTCGAGGCCGGCGCTCCAATCGTCCCACTGTATGTGCTGGATGATAATGCGCCCGGCGAGTGGGCGCCTGGCGGAGCGTCGCGTTGGTGGTTGCACAACAGCTTGGTGGAACTTTCAGGCCGCCTTGCGAACCTCGGTGCGAAGCTTGTTCTGCGCCGCGGTTCGGCAACCCAGATCGTCCCGCAAATCGCTCGCGAAGTTGGTGCGCGCGGCGTCTACTTTTCCCGCCAGTACGAACCTTGGGCGACCTCGCTCGAAGTTGCCATCCATACTGAATTGGCAAAAGTGGACACTGCGATCGAGGTACGCCGGTTCCCAGGTGCATTGCTCAAGGATCCTGGCGAGGTCCGCACCAAGGATGGCGGGCCCTACAAGGTCTATTCGCCATTCTGGCGGGCGCTCAATGCCAGCGGCGAACCCCGCAAACCTCTGCCGGCCCCAACGAGCTTAACAAAGTATCGAGGTGACGCCGAAGGCGACAATCTTGGCGATTGGAACCTGCTGCCCACGAAACCTGACTGGTCGGCTGGCCTCCGCGAAACATGGATACCCGGTGAGCAAGGCGCACACGCTCGGCTCGATGCATTTCTCGATGCCGCCCTGACCGGCTATCACGATGGACGCAACAGGCCCGATCATGAAAGCACGTCCCGCTTGTCCCCTCACCTTCACTTCGGGGAGATAAGCCCGGCGGCCGTTTGGCATACGGCGAAGTCCTGGGCCGCGAGCCACGGCTATCAGGGCAAGGGCCTCGAAACATTTCTGAAGGAACTCGTGTGGCGCGAATTCTCGGCCCACCTTCTGTTTCATTTCCCTGAGCTGCCGACCGAGCCGCTGCGAACTCAGTTCAATGCTTTCCCATGGCGAGATGACCCGGAAGGGCTGCGAGCCTGGCAACAAGGCCAGACCGGCTTTCCAATCGTCGACGCGGGCATGCGGCAGCTTTGGCACACGGGCTGGATGCACAATCGCGTACGCATGATCACGGCCTCGTTTTTGATCAAAGATCTGCTCATCCACTGGCGCGCGGGTGAAGCTTGGTTTTGGGACACGCTCGTCGATGCCGATCTCGCCAGCAACGCGGCCAGCTGGCAGTGGGTCGCCGGTTGCGGCGCCGACGCTGCACCATACTTCAGGATCTTCAACCCCGTGACCCAGGGCGTAAAATTCGATCCCGACGGGGCCTATGTCCGTCAGTGGGTTCCTGAGCTAGCAAGGATGCCTGCGAAGTCAATTCACGCGCCTTGGCTGGCGTCCCAAGGTACTCTTGAAGACTCCGGTGTGGTCCTCGGCGAGACGTACCCGCATCCGATCGTCGATCATGCAGAAGCACGTAAGTGCGCACTTGCTGGCTATGAATTAGTCAAGGCTTGATCGGCCTGAATACGACCGGCGCGCAGACATCATAACTGCTCCCTATCACCTGCCCTCAACCATGCATGTTTGAGCACGGCGCCGATGCGCTTAGCGTTTTTGGTTAATCGATGTGCGGGCTTGTACCATCTGGTGAACAGGTCCAACCTGATCGTTGTGGGTTATGTACTTTGTAAAGAGGCTGGGTATGCGTACTTTCTTAAAGCTATTGGCGGTCATTCCATTTGCGCTGACCGCGTTTTTTGTGACTCCGGCGAGCGATGCCGAAGCAAGCGTGGTCGTAAAGATCCACCGCGGTTCTCAAGTGATGCACGTTTATGTAAGCGGCCAGTTGCGTCATACTTGGCGCGTATCGACGGGTCGTCGCGGTTACACAACGCCATCCGGCGCGTATCGCCCGCAACGTCTGGAGCGCATGTGGCACTCGCGTAAGTACAACTGGTCACCAATGCCCTACTCGATCTTCTATAGCGGTGGCTATGCAATTCACGGGACCTACGAAACAAAGCGTCTCGGCCGCCGCGCGTCTCACGGTTGTGTTCGCCTGGCACCTGGAAATGCCCGGCGGCTCTACACCCTTGTTCGTCGTTACGGCCGCAGTGGAACGCGTATCTACATTCGCTAATTCTCAAGGGCTCATTAACGCCTGTCCCAAAATGGGAAAATGCTCGCGCGGTCTCACAATCGCGCGAGTCATTAATCTTTCCGCAGCTGTCCCAGGTTAGCTTTTAGCCAGTACGTTTGGTGTTGGTTAAGCGTGGGAGTAATTTGACGATGCGGGGATGCGCCGTTGTGTGCGCGGTTTCGGCAGCCTTTGTGCTGAGCGGGCCGCTTGCTGCCGAGCCGGTAGCTGAGAAGGTTGAGATCATAACTACAAAGAAGGTTGAAGACGTACCAGCCACTGTTTCAAAGACGGCTCCGGTAAAAGCTTCAACCGTCGGCAGCGAGAAAGTCGCCGCTATCGCCGACACCGAGTCCAAACAAAAAGCAAAGCCGCTGCCGGCGACCTTGAGGGCCTCCGTTAACCTGTCCACGCAGACGATGACCGTGACCGAGCATGGCGCTGTCAAGCACGTCTGGAAGATCTCATCGGGCCGCGCGGGCTATCACACCCCAACTGGGAACTACAAGCCCCAGTGGATGACGCGCATGCACTACTCGCGCAAGTACCACAACTCGCCGATGCCGCATTCCGTGTTCTATTACCGTGGCTATGCGATCCACGCGACGTATTACACCGGCGCGCTCGGCCGCCCGGCATCGCACGGCTGCATTCGCCTCTCGCCCTCGAATGCCAAGAAGTTCTACCGCCTCGTCAGTCGGCACGGAAAGGCGCGCACGCGCATTTCGGTCCAAGGCAAGACGCCTTACTATGCCGTTGCCAAAAAGAAGAAGAAGAAAACATACGCGGCTTCGTCGGGCATGGGTTTCGGATTCTGGGACTCTCCGCAGCCGACGACCACAAAAAAGAAGCGTAGCGGAAAGAAGAAATCCTACAGCTTCTACAAGCCAAGCGCATTCAGGTGGCCTGGTAGCGGCGACTAAGATCGCAGGCCGTAAGATTAGAACCTGCAGCACCGCACGGATGGATCATCTGTGCGGTGCTGTTCAACATCGGCTTGCCGAATGTTGACCAAGAGAGAGGCGTTTCAACATCGGCTTGCCGCCTAGGCCTCAAAATGGATTCCAGGTCGGCTCAGGCGTGAACCGAACGTATCCGATGCTTGCACCGAGTCGCAGGCACAACCCGGATCGGATGGGAGCCAGTATGACCGGTCCGCCCTTCAGCAAGGTCACCCCGACACCACCGACGAGATAGGCTGATCCGCTCACACCC
>JARFQY010000060.1 GCA_029287535.1 Filomicrobium sp. | reverse complement strand
CGTGTACGTTCTGCCACTCAGGTCGCGAGAACCTGTGTGATTCCGCCCGCTTCACAGGTTACCAAATCGATGGAGGTTTCGCGACGCATTGTGTCGCCGATGCTGACTATTGCTTCGCAATTCCAGATAATTACGATGACGTTCACGCCGCTCCATTACTCTGCGCTGGGCTCATCGGTTACCGATCTCTGAAAGCAGCCGGCGATGTCGAGCACCTGGGAATATATGGCTTCGGCGCGGCGGCGCACATTGTCGCTCAGATCGCCTGTCACCAGGGACGCAACGTCTTCGCCTTCACGCGGCCAGGCGACAAGACCGCCCAGGAGTTCGCTCTGAACAACGGCTGCACCTGGGCTGGTAGTTCTGATGAGAGCCCTCCTGAGAAACTTGAAGCAGCGATTATTTTCGCACCGGTGGGAGACCTTGTTCCGCTCGCCCTGCGCGCCACACAAAAAGGCGGCACGGTCGTCCTCGGTGGCATCCACATGAGCGACATTCCATCGATGCCCTACGAGATCATGTGGGGCGAACGCGTTATTCGGTCGGTCGCGAACCTCACGCGACAGGACGCCAAGGAATTCATGAAACTCGCTTCGAGTTTCCAGATTCAAACCACCGTCGAGCGACTGCCTTTGGACCAGGCCAACGAAGCCCTCGATCGACTGAGGTCGGGCCAGCTGACCGGAGCGGCGGTGTTGGTGCCATAAAGGGTCAAGATCGCCGAGATCATCTCAAGCCAGAAAACCGGCAGTGGCACTCACGACACCGGCCAGGCTCTCTCCGACAATCAGACCGGCGACCACGACGATGAGCCGGCGCTTTGCCCACTCTGGAAAGAGGTGTGCGATCAGCATGGCGATGAGGGCACCAGCAAATAGCGACATCGAGTTCCAGGCCGGAATGACAAAACCCAGTCCGACAGCCGAGCCACTTGGAATGAAACGCCGAGCGCTGGGTCCGACAACGCTCTCCAAAACCGCGAGTCCGACGCCGATAATCGTTCCGATAAAGATCGCCTCAATACTCGCTGGCGGCAGCGCGTCAAAACCGACGCTAATCACCTCGGCAACTGCCTTCCAGGTTGCTACCGCCGGCGCAGGCCATTCCTGCGTCAGCAACTGCGTCTGTGGCTCGGGGATCAGCGCAAGGTACGTGATCGCCGCCACAAGCGAACCCGTCAAGACACCGAAGACCTGCGCGACGACTTGAAACCCAGGGTTGGCGCCGATCATCTGCCCGGTTCGCAGGTCGTGCATGAGGTCCGCACATTGACCCGCCGCGCCGCCGGTCACATTCGCCGTCATCAGGTTCGCCGTAACGTTGCTGGGCGAAATCGCCGCGAACGTGAACTGGGTGATCTTACCAAGGGCGCCGATTGGTGTAATGGCGGTCTCACCTGATACACGCGCCGATACGATGGCTAGGACGTAACTCAACAACACCGCGATGAAAGCCTCCATGAGGCCGATGCCGAAGATGCTGGTTTGTGCGATCACACACATAATGAGGGCGACCACGAATGCAGGTATCAGTTTCCGGTGGTCGATCGTACCGGCTATCACCATGCGCGGGTCCGGCGGCCGTTTCTCGCGTCGATGCAAAACGAGCTTGATTGTCGAGATTGCAAACGAGGTCAACGATGCGGTCACCATCATTGCAACGCCAGGCCACAGCAGCCATCCAATGAGGTCCCCGAACCACACCGCCTGAGGATCATTGAGCCCCGGTTCAATCCATTCATAGTGAAGGGCCATAGGGGCCAGCAGACCCCATCCCACGATGGCGCCGAGCAGAACCGACGCTCCAATCCTCAAGCCGGAGATCGCTCCAAAACCGATCATAAGCAAGGAGGGGTCGAGGGCGAACCCCAGGTTCATACCGCTAACGCCAATCGGCGCCGTACTTCCACCAGATGCGCCGAGGGAAAGCTTGATGGGCAGGCTCGCCTTTCCGATGCCGAAGCCTGAAACCACGAATTTGACAGCCGCACTCACCACGCCTGCGAGCGTCAAAAGCCGCAATCGCGCATGGGCCTCTGACCCGCCATCATGGATTTCGCGCATCGTCTCGGCCGTCACGACCCCGGAGGGGAACGGCAGGTTCTCCCGAAAGAGGAGCTGGTTGCGCATCCCCGCGGCAACCACGACGCCCAATGCACTCACCACAAACATCCAGATCACGAGAATGGGCAGTGAAAGCGTTTGACCGGTGAGCATGGCCAGTGCCGGTATGGGAGCGACAAGCCCGGCCGAGACGATCGAAGCGGCCGATGACGCCGTCGTCTGGTTGATATTGTTCTCCAAGAGCCCGTATTCGGGCGTCCCCATGCTTCGGCGGGCGGCGGTCCAAAAGGCGAAGCCGATCAGTCCGGAGGCAACGGACATGTTGAACGTCCAGCCGATCTTGAGACCGCTATAGACGTTGCAAGGCGTAAGCAGCGCACCAATCACCATGCCGGACAACACCGCGCGGACGGTGAGTTGTGGTGCGTCTCTGGAAAACCTTGGCTCAGTGGATCCCGCCAACAGCTAAACCTCCGCAGCAGGGTTTCAGAGCGCGATCGCGTGAACCATCGCAAAAGCGTACCGGTCCGCTGGATCGACTAAGCTTCGTGGAGGAAATAGCTCTAGGACTGCTTGGCGACTTCGTTCGCGCAAATCCGGCAGAGCGGCGTGTGGGGAAGAATATTGAGGCGTTCTTCGGAAATCGGGTTTCCGCACCGCGTACAATCGCCGTAGGTTCCATCTTTGATCCGTTTTAGCGCGGCCTGTATCCCCTGGATCTCCGACAGGCCCGAATTCCCGAGTCCCTCGAGCACCTCATCCATTTCCGATTCAACGGCACGTTCTTCGAAGTCTGGGTCTGGCGTTTGTTCCAGATGCGCCTCGATCCGGTGCAGCCTTCCATCGAGCTCCGTCAGTCGGGTCAGCAACTGCTGTTCACGCTCCTTCAGATTTGTCATCGATTTTTTTCCTGGTTGTGATCTTGCGTCGAACTCTCTTGCTTCTATGAGCTCGATGACGTGCCCTTATTCTCTAAGCTTTTCAGCGATTGCTGCAAGGCCTCTGCTGACGATAACAGGAATTGACGTTGTGTCGTATCCAATGGGTCTGCGCT
>JARFQY010000055.1 GCA_029287535.1 Filomicrobium sp. | reverse complement strand
CTTGGCGCCGACAATCGCGCTATTGTGCATCAGCTCGTCCTGGACGATCAGATCACCCGGCCCCATCAGCATGCCGATGGTCGAAACATTGGTGGCGTGACCGCTGACGAAGGTGAGGCACGCATCAGAGCCATAAAAGTCGGCCAGCTCCTGTTCCAACTGGCGGTGCAACGGGCGCTCGCCCGCGACCAGCCGGCTGGCTGAGACCGACGTGCCACCCTCGTCGATCGCCGCCTTGGCGGCCTCGGCGACCGCCGGCTCCTGATTGAGCCCCAGGTAATCGTAGGAGGCGAAGTTCACCAGCTCATTGCCTTCATGCAGAGCGATGGCCCCGAGCCGCCCTTCATGAACCCGGTAGAACGGGTTCTTCAAGTTGAACATGCTCTGCAGAGCACGGTGCTTGTTCATCGTCTGGAAAATATGCAATTCACCAAACGGAATCGCAGGCTTGTATGTCGGCTCTGTCTCCGGCGGACGCATCGTGCCGAGCGCCCTGGCCAGCGAGCGCGCGGCCCCCTTCACACCTCCAGGCGCGCGTTCTACCGCGTCGAACCAAGAACCTTCCTTTGATCCCACATCTTGGTTAGTCATCTCGTAACTCTCGTTCCGAAGCACTGAGCGCCGGCACTCGGTCAATACTGTCCAGCGTATTGGCGCTTGCTACTGGCTCGTGGTAAGGCCCAACATACCTGCTAACACAGCCTAGCCTAGACGAAACTCGAAAGCGACAAGTAGTATGCTAATGAAAAGTATCCTTACTTAAAGCGACGTGGTCGATTATAATGCTAGGGTACAGCTGCGAGTTATGGAGCTCATAATGGTGGCCACAACGCAAACGGCACGGTTTCTTCCTTTCCTCGAAACCAGCGAGGAGAGCGCTGTTCTGGCGACAGCCCCGACGAAGTCCTTCGAGACCGGACAGGTCGTCGTTGATCAGGACGTGCAGATGAGGACCATCTTCCTTATCGAGACGGGGGCCGTCAGGGTGGAGAGACGAGAGGGGAGCAAAATGGTGCCCTTGGCTCTCCTGGAGGCTGGAGAGTTTTTTGGCGAGATGTCCTTTATTGATGGCGCTCCAACCAGTGCGCGGGTCATCGCGGACCAACCGACAAAGCTGCGCCTCATTGATGAGGCCACCGTCAACGCGTTGATGGAAAAGGATCCTAGCTTCGCTGGCCGGTTTTACCGCTCTATCGCCGCGATATTGGCCGAGCGCCTGCGGCTAACCTCCATGCATCTGGACACCCTTATCGAAGGCATCGACTTCTACAGTCAGACACGAGCCGAGATTGAAGCGGCCGCCGCCAAATTGCCTGGCATGGATTGGCGTACGGATTTGGTGTCAGCTATGGCCAGAGGCGAGCGTGAGGGATAGGGCGGTCCCCGCTCACTCAGTTTATCTCACCCAAAATGCCACGACGGAACGTGAGCCGACCTCCCCCGGATCGACCGCCACTCGTTTCGGGAATTGGCTGCAATAGTTTGCGCAGCATTCAATAGTCCGCCGCTCTGACCGCTCCCCGCGAACATCTATCGCAACCAATGCAGCGCGACTTCGTCGCTGAGACAACACTCCGATAGCACTTCCCCGATCAGAGTGAAGGTAAACTTGTATTGGCACCTTGCGGCTGGGCCGTATTGACCGGCGAGGTGCCGAATGAAGTGGGTTTATCTTTGATGAGTCTTCGAGACGGCTTGTACGCGCGCGTTTAGGTGAGAAGATTGGGCGGAGTGCAACAATCGCAATGTGCCGCCCTTGTCGATGCCGCGGCAGCACCGCGAAAACGGCGAGCACTGGCATCAAGCTACCCTTTGACGGTGTAGTCCAACGGTCATGGCCAGACACGACCGCAGTTAAGTGGAAGGAAGACAGGCATGAACAGAGTTATTGGAGTATTTTTAGCTGGCATCGTGGCGGCACTCCCGCTTTTTCTGACGCTGTTCATCATCGGATGGTCACTGAATCTGATTAACAGCTTCCTGGGACCGAGCAGCCCATTTGGCGAATTCTTGGTGTCACTCGGGCTCGGTGTCAGCACCACCGCGTCCTACTTGTTTGGACTGGCGGTTATCGTTGGTGCGATATACGCCCTGGGGCTTCTCGTTGAGTCGCGTTTGGGAACATGGCTTGCCGGTTGGTTCGAGAGAGCCATTCGGCGCATGCCTCTCGTCTCCAACATCTATGACCTATCAAGCCGCGTGGTTTCGGTCATCGGATCAAAGGATGGAGATAACGCGATAAAGAACATGAGCCCGGCTTGGTGCTTCTTTGGCGGAAAACCCGGCGCCGCTGTTTTGGCCCTCCTTCCCACAACGAAACCCATCGTTCTCGATGGAGAAGAGTACCTCGGCATCGTTGTCCCATCTGCGCCGGTACCATTTGGAGGGGCCTTGATCTATGTACCCTCATCCTGGATTGAACCTGCGCACGGACAGGTTGACGACCTGATCAGCGTCTATGTGTCCATGGGAATGACGGCACCTCGGACGCAGGCTCGCAACACAAGTTAGCAAGCCTGCGGGACCGGCCACGACACTCCTGAATGCAACGATGGTGGCCGCATTCCACGTCGGCGCGTTCGGCCCCACACTCATGCCATTCGCGACCACGAGACGTTGAGGCGCACGCGTTGTCCATTAACCTTGCTTTCGTAGGCATTAGCGGCGCCTTCGAAGGACGTGTAGTCTCACAAATGAGGGTATCGAATTGCCCGCAACCAGTACGACTTCGCATTGCCTCGAAGGCCTCCCGGAATGCGCCAAAAGCTTTTCTTTGCGATTGTATTCTCGACCACCTTGGCCATTCTCGGTGTCTACTTTTATGCCCCGGGTGACGTCGCAAGTCAGCGCACGTTAGGAGCGCTGAACGCAGAGAGAATCAGCGCGGACGGCAAAGTGCCGGCGACCATCGCGAAACCCACACTGCCGGAAGTTCGTCCCGCCGACAGCCAGGCTCGCATAGCATCCGGAGATGACCCACAAGTCGCTCGGTGGCCGACCATTGTCCCCGAATTCTTGAAGAAATCGCTGCAGGCGACCGCAAGCAGAAGGCCGCCACTTCCGCCAACCAGTCCAGACGCTGCACGCAAGAAAGCTGGCGTCGAAGCAGGCAAACAGCAGGAAAGCTCCAAAGGCGCAGCAAAGAAAACAAACGCGCTGCATGGAGTTCCGACGATCTCGGGTATTCCGCTGCGTTGCAACGTTAAGCGGCCAAGTTGCCGACGGTGGCTGCATCTTCAGCAAAAGAAGAAGCGTCGGAAGAACACGCTTGCGGTAAGATAGGCCTCGCAAAAAAGCAGCGGCCGGGGATCGCATGGATCGTTGAAGCGAGCCTACGCCGAGGGCCGCACCTCAAAACTCTCATAGACGTCGTCTTCTATGGCCAGAGATTCCACGCTTTCCACGCACGCGGCTGGCGGACCCCATTCACAACGGCGCAAAACGTCAGTGACCTCTTCGGGTGGCCCTTGCAGGACCGCTTCGACAGTTCCGTCACGGCGATTGCGCACCCATCCGGTGACGCCGAGCTCCTGGGCGGTTGCTCTCAGCCAAGCACGAAAGGCGACGCCCTGGACGAGCCCGTTGATAGAAATGCGTACGGTGCGGCGCGTTTCCATAGGTCACGTCCAAAACAATCTCGGGTCGTTGACCCCATGGGCATACTAAATGTCTAAATCGCTTCCGAAGTCGCCCCAGTCGCCCCAACCACCATCATCAGCGCCAGGCTCATTGGCGGCGTCGACTGCGGATGCATCCTGACTTTGGCTGTCGGCTGCTGCGTTTTCACTCCCGGACGGACTCGAAGCACTGCTGTCGGTTGGAGTCGAAGGCGTTTCCGAAGCACTAGCGCTGTCGTTGCTGAAGAGGCTTGAAATACCACTCGCCAGCAGCATTCCGCCAGCGACACCTGTGGCCGTCGCAAGGGCTTGGGACATGAACCCACCGCCCGCTGTTGGACGAGCGCTCGGATCGCTTCGTTGTGCACCAGCAGCGGGCACGCTCGCCGAACGTGAACTTTGAACATTGCGCGCGAAGGTTTGAGACGAACCCGCCGCTGCCTTTGGTGCCGAGGCCCGTGCCGTACTCAAATCAGTCTCCAACTCGCGGATTCGTGCTTCCGCCCGCTGAAGCGCCTGTTCTTGCACAAGCACTGACTGCGCCAAAAGATATGGCGCGTCTGGGTTGCGGCGCACCTCATCGTCGATCAGCTGAGCCGCCGCACCATCCTTTTCAATCCCACTGAACGTCCTCATGCGGTCAAACAAACCGATAATCTGGCTGCGTTCGTCGGTGTTCATTTGTGACCTCACAATGCAAGCAGTTCCTACAGGTGCATTTAGAGGTCCGATGCGCTTTCGCAAGACGTCACGGCAATCATCGCGCGCGCCTTTCTGTCCCGGTCCGCAGGAAAAACCCAATGAATTGAAACGATTGGAGGCCCCGACAGGATTCGAACCTGTGACCCTCAGATCAGCAAGTTGATGCCCTATCCTGCCGAGCTACGGGGCCTGAGCGGAACTATGGTTATCATGTCTGCTTCTTGCTGTCCGTCTTCAGGGTCTTTGAGACAGGGTTGAGGTTCCCTCGGAGAGAGGGTCTGGATCACCTGTTGCGTTGATCTAAGCGGCTCGCTTTACGTGTTGCAAGCGCCGCGTTTCGAATGTCTTTCGTTTGATCCTTTCTCTTTCTAGTAGGATGGTTTGGCCGCGCCCGAAGTAGACGTCGGCGGGCGTCAGATTGCCGAGGCTTTCGTGATAGCGACGGTGATTGTACTGACCGACGAAGGCGTCGATCTGTGCTTCAAGATCGCCGGGCAGATAGTAGTGCTCGAGAAGTATCCGGTTCTTGAGCGTCTGGTGCCAGCGCTCAATCTTGCCTTGGGTCATCGGGTGATACGGTGCGCCACGCACATGAACCATGCCTTGTTCTTCGAGCCAGTCGGCCAAGTCACCGGCGACGTAACTTGAGCCGTTGTCCGATAACAACCTTGGCCGGTGGGCTGCTCTGGCTCCTTCAAGTCCAGCTGCCGTCAGGGCCAACTCCAGTGTGTCGGTGACGTCATCAGCTTTCATCGTCGTGCACAATTTCCAAGCCACGATGTAACGTGAAAAGTCATCCAGGATCGTTGAAAGATAGAACCAGCCCCATCCGATGACTTTCAGA
>JARFQY010000373.1 GCA_029287535.1 Filomicrobium sp. | reverse complement strand
CGTCTGGGTTGTCCACGTCAATTGCCACGGGGATGAAATTCGCATTGACGAATTCCGCCACCCGTTCATCGGCCCATACTTTGCGTTACGTAATCCGACACGGAACGCACCAATCGCCAGTAAAGTAGAGTTGTACGGTTTCTCAGTCTGACTGGCTTTCGTTTGAGCAGAAGCGTAGCTTTCAGCCCAAGCGACGCTATTGGAGGGGACGTAATAGCAATACCAAGCGTAGGCGAGTGAGATAACGAGAAAGGAAAGCCAGAAGCATCGCCAGAAATGGCAGGAATTCTTATAATCGGAAGATTCTTACTGGTAAACTCCCGGAAATCAAAATTCCGATCAGTTCAACATTCCTATCAGTGCAGATCCCATGCGCAAGCCCAGATTCGGAATTTCGAAGATAGTCGCTGTCTTCTGTTATCTCGTTCTCGTATCCTTTGCCGCTGGGGCTCGCCGTCCGACCAGCAATTTTGTGGAACGTCTTGACGGGGGTGATGCGCAGACGATTGTTGTCTACGGTACCAGTCTTACAGCGGGTGGGCAGTGGACGAAGCAAGTGGCTGCCGTGCTCAAGGCAAGATTTGGCGACAAAGCGGTTTTGAAGAACGCTGCGTCGTCCGGCAAGGATTCTAACTGGGGTGTCGAAAACATCGAGGCACGCGTGTTCCCGCACAAACCGGATGTCCTGTTCATTGAGTTCGGCATGAATGACGCAATCCACGAGCGCAGCACGTCGCTGGAGACGGCGAAGCACAATCTCGAAACGATGATTGCGAGGACACTCACAGAGTTCCCCGACTGCGAGATTATCCTGATGTCGATGAACCCCGATCTCAAGCATCTGATCCTGAACAGACCTAAACAAAGCCGACCTCACCTTGCCCAGTATTACGCCATGTACAGCGAAATGGCTGCAGAGCGTGGACTTCAACACATCGATCTGCACGCGGCATGGACGGCGTTTCTAGGTGAAGATGTGGAGAAGGCAGCAAAGCATATTCCCGATGGGGTCCATCCCAATGGACTGGGCTGCAAGACTGTCGTCACCCCAGCAATCCTGACGGCTATCGGCGTAGAGCACAGGCCGGACGACATCCCAATCTGGCCGGATCCGCCCAAGAAGAAGCCGCGTCAGAATCGCCAGGATTCCTTTAAGGTCGAGAGTTGAGTGCAGGGCAATCACCCAGCCAGTGCTGGCTTGGCAACCTCCACGCTATCGGCTTCAGTAAGGGCACTCGTCGTACCAGAGAAGAAGCCCTACTTCGTCATTGTTGTGGCTGATGATGTCAGTTGGTCCTCCTTTGGGTGTAGTGAGACCGGGCCGTTCGCGCACACACCCAACATCGACCGACTTGCGAAAGAAGGCATTCGATTCCGGAACTTCTTCTGTGCCTCCGCACAATGTGCCCCGACCCGGCACGAACTCTACACTGGACTTCTTCCGCCGAGCAGCGGTGTCTATGACAACCGGGACAGGAACAAGCCGAGCGCACAATACAGGAGTGAAGTGGACTACCTTCGCGAGGCCGGGTATAACGACGGATGCTGTTGCCATGTATTGCGACATTGTGCCGACACTGGTGGATCTCGCCGGCGGAACCATATCGGACAGAATCGATGCGGTTAGCTTTTCAGGAGTGCTTCTGAACGGAGACGCCTCCACGAGCCGCAAGCATGCACTAATGTTCGGCCAGCGCCACCTCACCCAGAGGGCGATTCGGAAGAAGGATTTCAAGCTGATCTGGACCCCTGATACAACCACGGCCTACCACCAGAAGAACATCATGGGTCCGGAGAGTAAGAAGCGTTTTCACGACGCATGGCTGGAGAAGGCTAAAACGGATCCTGCGGCGAAGGCCAAAGTCGATCGCATTATTCATCACCCGGAATTCCAGCTCTACGACATGAGAGAGGGTCCATTCGAGACCAACAACTTGGCGTCTGCCCCGACACACTCTCAATGCATGCGAGAGATGTTCTCTGAACTGAAGCGAGGGTTGGCCGGCCTGAACGACGAGTTGGGCCACGAATGAAGAGACAGACGGCACAACGCCGTCGACAGCAACAGATTGCCCCGTGCGTGGCGACGCGTTGCATGTCGTAGATGGCGTTCATTTTGGAGACGTAGAACGTGCTTGTGTGAGATTGAGAGGGACCGCGCGAGCGTGAAAAGTCAAACAGGAAGCCATCGATGCACATGAAAATCATGGACCACATTATCACAGCGACGGCCGCCGTGCTTTCAGCTGTCGCGATAGCGCCGGCCTGCGTGGCTGAGAAGCCGGATGTGCTGTTTATCGCTGTGGACGACCTCAACGATTGGGTGGGTTGTCTCGACGGCCATCCACAATCCAAGACGCCGAACATTGATCGCCTCGCCAACAGCGGGATGCTCTTCACCCGGGCGTACTGTTCCGCGCCCGCCTGCCGACCATCGCGCACGGCGGTCGTGACAGGTCGGCGGCCCTCGACAACCGGTGTCTATTCCAACGGCGACAACAATGCGGGGATTGATTTGGTCAACGACCGTGGCTCGGGACCGGCGATGAAGGAAGTGCTCATCCTGCCGCACTTCCTCAAGGAGAACGGCTACACGCTGGCCGGTTGCGGCAAGATCCACGGGGGCATCCGCTGGGACGAGTTCTTCAAACGGCCCAAAGACCCGCGGGTGATTCCCGGCAAGGACAAGGACGCGATGATGACCCAACCTGGCGGCCCTCTCGACGTTGCCGACGAGGAGATGGGAGACTATCAGATCACTAACTGGGCGCTGAAACAGATGAGCATCAAGCGGGAGCGGCCGTTGTTCCTGGCAGTGGGATACGTCAAGCCGCATCTCCCGTATTCCGTGCCCCGTCGTTACTTCGACCAGTATCCACTCGACGCCATCGAGTTGCCGGAGACGATCGAGAACGACTTGGCCGATGTGCCCAAGGCCGGGATCGCGTTCTACAACCCAGAGAAGCATCGGCGGACGGTGGAGGCCGATGAATGGAAGCGCGGCGTCCAGGCCTACCTCGCAACCGTCGCCTTCGTCGATGCCCAGATCGGGCGCCTGATCGAAGGCCTCAAGCAGCGATCCAGCAAGCGGGACCTGATCATCGTCCTCTGGAGCGATCACGGCTATCACCTGGGCGAGAAGGAGCATTGGGCGAAGTTCGCGCTGTGGGACGACACGACCCGGGTACCATTGATGTTCTCGGCGCCGGGAGTCAGCAAGCCAGGGAGCCGTTGTGACCGACCGGTCGATCTGTTGAGTTTGTATCCGACGCTGGCCGACCTCTGCGGCCTGCCCTTACCTGACGGACTCGATGGCCCTTCGCTGAAACCTCTGCTGGCCAACCCGCAAGCCGAGTGGGATCACGTGGCGATGACGACTTGGGGCCGCGGCAATCATGGCGTGCGCGATGACCACTTCCGTTACATCCGCTACGCCAACGGCAGCGAAGAACTCTACGATCATCGCAAAGACCCCCACGAGTGGAATAACCTCGCCGCCAACCCTGAACTGGCCAAAGTGAAAGCACGCCTGGCCCGCTCGCTGCCGAAAACCGAATGGTCGACCTCCCCGGCAGAGGGCGGATCGAAGTAGCCGGCCGTGTCGCCCACACGCTTCGTCCCGTTTCGCACGCAGCTTGGGCACACCTGTGCATGAAACCAGCCCCTCGAAAGCTGCGCGAGTCGCATCGCCAAGAGTGCGTCGGAAGCCTCGACTGGTGTCGTCAAAATGAGTGCGACAGGCAGTCGATTCCCACGCCCGTCGCGTTCCTTGCTTCGTGCGAAAGGTCGAACGGTCATGTGCTACTTGCACTTTGGCGGATGAATGCTCTGCAAAGCGCAGCGGTGTCGCATCTAGGTGGACACCGCCTGCATTTCGCTGCCAGTCGAAGTCGCACCGGCTGCATCG
>JARFQY010000293.1 GCA_029287535.1 Filomicrobium sp. | reverse complement strand
GAGGTCAACCAGCTGACCGCCTTCGCCACAAGCGTCTCAAAATCCGCCGTGCGAGCTTCCTCGGCAACGATGGCGTTACGATAAGCGCGGTAGTCCGCAATAGCCTTCTCGTCGCCGGCTTTCTTCTCCCATGAATTCAAGACCGCGCTGAACTTATCGAACAACTGCTTGCGCTCACCAACCAGTTGTGTCAGCCGTTCGCGAGCTGCGTCCTCAACATCGCTGCCCCTGTGAGCAATCGCGACTTGGGCTTCCATGACCTCTTCGGTCTTGGACTTAACGATTTTCGCCCAATCTTCGGCGAGTTGCTTCAGCTCCACCTTGGTCAGCGGCACTAAGCGCACGTCAAGTTCCGCAGACGAGATCCCCGGTTTGGTCAATTCAGGCGCCAGCGATATCGCGGGCGCATCCGCCGAACCTCCCGTCGCCTCTTGCGCACGAGAGAATTCCGTGGGGATGACGCAAGCAAGAGCCGCCATCAACATCAGAAGACGAAGGATACGCATGCACAGTCTCGTCTCAGTGCGCGACACGGTCGCGTCGGTTTGTTTCAAACTCGGCAAGCGATGCCACGCCTGACGACCCGGTCACTCCCTGAGCGTTGACGACGAAGCCTGAGGCGCCCCGCTGGGTGATCCAATGAAGTGTTAGTGCGGCGTCGCTCTGCGGTCCAGTGAAGCGACGTTTTTCTTGCCGCGGCGGTCGGTTGATCAAGGCGCTGAGGCGTCTGGGTCACCAGCTTACGATTGGCACGTCGCCGCCTGATGATCAAAGACTCGAGGAGGTCCATGGCGGTTGCTGGATCCCTCAACATCATTGCAATGGCTTCATGCGCCGTGTAAGCCGTCGCAAACGGTCTGTTCCCATGCGATTGCGGTCGCAGAGCAGGGAGCTCGATCAAGAAGGCCCATTTTCGCCAAACACCTCATCGGGTCTGAGCGAGGCGTTTCCTTGCCGTCCGGGGCTACAACGACCAGTTGACCGAGCCAGCGATTATCCCGCAGGTGGGAATGCTTGGCTTGCCTCGCGAGACGATAGCCCCGCGTCAAAACCGACCTTCTCCATCTGACGCTCTGGAATGATCCCATGGCTTGTATAGCGTACCGCAATCATGCTTGGCTTGAGCAGTCGTTCTTTATCCTCGAGCGGATCTGCCCCAACGCCAGCCTTTCGGGGACGCCCTTCCACAGCTGAGAGGACGTCATCCAGTTGCTGTCGAAATTCGCACCCCTCACAAGAAATTGCGACGAGATGATTGAGTGCGCATCGCGTTTTGGTCCGTCAACGGGCGCGCGATCCCACCCAGACGAACAGGATAAACGAGACAATGGCGACAAGCTCACGAGCTGTGACATCGGATGCCAAGCCACTCTCCTACGCCCAGAACCTGGAGGATTTCCACCTCTGGCAGGCGCTCGGCAATGATAAGGGAGAAGGCGGCTTCTACATCGATGTTGGTGGCGGCCATCCAATCGCGGACAATGTGTCTTTGTGGTTCTACGAGCGCGGTTGGCGGGGCCTCGTCGTCGAGCCCCAGTCGGTGCTGGCCAACCTCTACACACACGTAAGGCCGCGTGACACCGTCTATGAAGGTCTCATTGGCCGCGCGATTGGGGTTGCGGAACTGCACACGTTCCCGCGACTGCATGGCCTTTCAACGACAGTCGTGGACACTGCCAAGGCGTCCACGGCACATGGTGACACCTACCGCACAGTGAGCAAGCCGATGTTGACCCTCGCTGGACTTTGCGAACAGTATGGGGTTAGACAAATCGACTTTCTCAAGATCGATGTTGAAGGCGCCGAAGCGGATGTGCTTGCCGGTAACGACTGGACGCGCTTCCGGCCCAAGGTCATCGTGGTGGAATCCATCGATCCGGTGACAAATGCGCCCAGCCATGCGGCTTGGGAGGCAGACTTGCTCAGAGCGGGTTATTGCTTTCGCCTGGATGACACCCTCAATCGCTTCTATGTCGCGAACGAATGCCCGGACGTTCGCGACAGGCTACCGACGGCGCGCGCGGACTGGGGCAGCGTCACGCATATGTATGAGATCGGCAAGGCACCGGACACAGCCAACCATCCGGACCATGAGCTGTCGTGTGACCTTGCCCGAGGCCTTTGGGCGAGCTTGCCGTTGCTCGACAGCGGGTTACTGGCACAATTGCTGTTGCGGGCTCGAGAGCTTAAACCTGACAGCTTAGAAGCCAAGGCCATTGCCGACATTATAGAGACTGAAGAATTTCGGATCGCTCTAGGCCGTATTGCCTGCGGTTACGACGGTGGCCAGATTGGATAAGCTGCTGGCGCGCTCCCACATTTCAATCCCCGGCGAACTTCGGCCCGACCCACAAGAACAGGATTTGCCACACGAGCGGAAAATTGAATTGTGGATCACGACGACGTCGCGTGGCAGAACTCACTTGCTGATGACATAGATGTCGATGGTTTCGGCAACGCCAGATACATGCCGGCGCAAACGTAAGTCAGGCTCGTCCGCAGGGCTACGCGTTGTGACATACCCTTGCGCTTTTGCAAGGGCATAAGAAGCTGCCGGCATTAGGGCGCGGGTACATTCGACCTTATTATGTTTTTCAAGCTTTGCTGCGAGGTTTACGGCCTCACCAATCACCGTGTATTCCAACCGGTCTGCGTTTCCGATCGTGCTGAACACGACGGGACCGGCAGTCAGCGCACCGTTGACATCAACTTTCGTTGCCACACTGTTTTCGTTGAGGTCTTTTCGCCAAGCTGTCGCCTCGCTCATGATTTCTTCCATGGCCCGCAAGCCATCGGCGGCGGCCCTGTCTGACGGCTCGACCGCTCCGAAGGTGGCCATCAGGCCATCGCCAAGGAATTTGTCCACCACGCCGCCATGGGCTTCGATGATCGGAATAAGCCGCGCATGTAGCGAGGTGAGCATGCTTACGATGTCGCGCGGTTCAACTTCTTTCGAAAACGCAGTGAAGCCACGGATATCGAGCATCATGATGGCTGCCTGCCGCTCAACGGCCTGGCCTGCTTCGATTGCTTGCTCCGACGTGGCGATCGCCTTTGCGACGTCACCGGGCATGAACCGACGGATGTCACGTCCGGTGGCCTGCTCGTGCACCGCGGTGATCATAACCTCCCGGCCTCGTTTCACGGCAAGCGCCAGCACCCCCGTGACCAGCAACAGCGTGAAAATCTTGTCGAACTCCGCACCCAGGAGCACCTTGTTGCCAGCGACGTGTAAGACGAAGCTACGCGTTATTATATCGGGTTCACTCTCGACCAGCACGAGGAGAACGATACCGGCCCAGCCCATCGCTGCTGACATACCCGTGATCAAGACAAGCCGGTAATCGAAGCTCAGCGCGCGCAGCGCAATGAAGATGAACATGTACGAGAAAGTAGGCACTTTTAGCGAAAAGGCCGCCGGCTGCTGGTATTGGTCATGAAACGACCAAATGAGCCAGAGCAGCAACAGAATATCGACAAAAATCGATAGCATCAGGAAGGATCGCGACAGTGGCGCACGATAAGCGAGGTAGAGCCGCCCGACTGTAAACAGGAGGTAGCCAAAGAGGGCGAGCGGCACAGGTTCCAGCAACATCGACATCGGCGCATCCACCGGCCGGGGTGCGATCAGAAAGAGCATTGCCCAAATGCCAACCACGACCAGCTGCACCCATCCGACCAACTTCTCAGCCTCAACTTCCTGGGCCGTGATCAAAGGCTCCAACCGTGCCGGCATTTCGGGGACCAACGTAGCTCGCTTCTGATCAAACACGCTATTGTTGCTGACATTTAGAACCATGCTTTATCCCGCTCC
>JARFQY010000285.1 GCA_029287535.1 Filomicrobium sp. | reverse complement strand
CTGCAATACCGATGATCGGGGCGCCATGTGGCGTACGCATCATGTTGGGTGCATCCTACCAAGGGGCGGACTTGTCCTTCACGACCCTGCGGATAACTGGGACATGAGAGCCGCCACTTCTTCGAACTCCTCCGGTGTGTTGGCGTTAAAAAAGGGGTCAATCTCTGCCCCGGCAACACCAACAAACGGAAACTCCACGACCAAAGTACCATGCCGGTCAGTCCAGTGCAGCACCTTGCGCACACCTTCGTTGAGGGCTGCTTCCAGGTCGTCGGCCAGCGCCACCGGCCATAGGCCGATCACCGGATGCTTGTGACCTCCGGAGGCCGCCAATGTGATCCTCTCGGGCCGGCCCTCGAGGGATGCGGCCAAGCGCGCGACGAGGTCCTGCGGAATGAGCGGTGCATCCGTCGAAGCCGTGGCAATATGCGTGGCGCTAGGCGCGTTCTCCGCCGACCAGCGCATGCCGGCAAGGACGCCGGCCAGCGGGCCGACGTTGCCAGTAATGGAGTCGGCGACAACGGGCAGATCGAAATCAGCGAAACGGGCAGGGTCGCCGTTGGCGTTAAGAACAACACGCGCGACCTGGGGCGAGAAGCGGTCCAGCACGTGCGCCAGCATCGGGCGGCCGCCCATCTCGCGCAGTCCCTTATCGCCGCCGCCCATGCGTCGCGACTGGCCGCCAGCCAGCAGCACACCGGTAATCTCGTCCTTTGTGATTGTCATGGGGCTTGGTCGGTCTCCGGCTTACTGCCTTTGCGGGCGTGCTTGCGATCCTCCTCCTCGAAGGCGTTGGTGTCGGCATCGAATTCGACCCTCTCGATGCCAGACAGACAGACAAAGCGCTTGCCTCGGGCGCGGCCGATCAATGTCAGGCCGGCTTGGCGGGCGAGTTCCACTCCCCAGGCGGTGAAGCCTGACCGGGACACGAGGATGGGGATGCGCATTTTCACGCATTTGATGATCATCTCGGAGGTCAGCCGGCCGGTCGTGTAGAAGATCTTGTCCTCGGGGGAAATGGCATTCATGAACATGAAGCCGGCGATCTTGTCGATGGCGTTGTGACGCCCGACGTCCTCCATGTAAACCAGCGGGCTATCCTCCTTGCACAAGACGCAACCATGGATGGCACCAGCCTTGAGATACAAGCTCGGCTCGGTGTTGATCTTCTTCGTCAGCGCATAGAGCCACGAGGTCTTCAGCCGCGCCGTCTGGGACAGCTCGATGCCGTCAAGCTCCTCGAGAAGATCGCCGAACACGGTGCCTTGGGCACAGCCAGACGTTTGCACCTTCTTTTTCAGCTTCTCTTCGTAATCGGTTTCCCGGGCCGTGCGCACGACGACGGTTGCGATGTCCTCCTCATAGTCAATTCCGACGATCTCATCGTCGGGTTGCAGCATGCCCTGGTTGAGCAGAAAGCCGACGGCAAGTATGTCGGGGTGGTCGCCGATCGTCATCATGGTGAGGATCTCGCGGGCGTTGAGTCAGAGCGTCAGAGCCCGCTCGGTGACCACGACGGTGTCGACTTCACGGCGCTCGTGGTCGATGCCGGAAACCGTGACCGAGAGCGCGGGGTCGTCCGGAGTGGGGCGCACCTGGAACTGTTTCAATGGTCGGCTCAAAAAATTCTTCCTTGCGTCGGATCGGCGGTGGTTGGCCGGGCCGCCAGTGATAGCACAGCTTTGGCTCGTTTTCGGTGTGATCGGACGTGCAAACCTCTTGGCATCGTCCCCTGTATACCTTATCACATAGGTAGGAAATAAAATCCGGCCTCGTGACTTCGCGAAAAGTGTCTGCCAAGATGGATATTCCATCCAGACACGCCTTGCGAATGCTGGCCGAGGGTGCCTAGCGCACCCCTCTTTCGAGCCTTTGCGATTTACAACTCCCCGGGAGACGAAGCCAATATGTCCGTTTCGAAGGACCAGATCCTGTCTGAACTGCGCCGTGTAAAGGGCCCCGAGCTTGAGGGCAACATCGTTGACTTGGGTCTGGTGTCAGAGATCCTGCAGAAGGACGACCGAGTCTACTTCTCCATCACTGTGCCCCCCGAAAAGGCTGAAGAACTCGAACCTCTTCGGCAGGCGGCGCAAAAGGTGGTTTCGGAAATCGACGGCATCGCCGGGGCAACCGCGGTACTGACGGCGGAAGCGCAGCCCGGGACGGCAAGCCCCAATCAAGGCAGTCCGGTCAGTGGCGGCGTGCAAGACAGCCCACGCGTTGCGGAAGCAAGGGCGCGTATGCCTGGCCAAACCAACGGTGCGCACGCCAACGGCCAGCAACAGCAGCAGGCACCGCAAGCGGGGGCCGGCGCAAAAACCGACGGCATGCCGAACGTCAAGCACCTTATTGCCGTCGCCTCCGGCAAGGGCGGTGTCGGCAAGTCGACAACGACCGTCAACCTGGCGCTCGGCCTGCAGGCGATCGGGCTCAAGGTTGGCATTCTTGACGCCGATATCTTCGGACCCTCGCAGCCGCGATTGCTAGGGATCACCGGCCGGCCAACCGCCGTCGACGGTAAGATCGTTAACCCTCTGTCCGGATACGGCCTCAAGGTCATGTCGATGGGCTTTCTGGTTGAAGAAGGACAACCCATCGTCTGGCGCGGACCGATGGTCGTGCAGGCCTTGCATCAGATGCTGTTCCAGGTGGCCTGGGGCGAACTTGATGTGGTGCTGATCGATATGCCGCCAGGCACGGGCGACGTGCAGCTGACGATGGCGCAACAGGTGCCGCTGTCGGGTGCCGTTATCGTCTCGACGCCGCAAGACCTTGCGTTGATCGATGCACGCAAGGGGCTCGCCATGTTCGAGCAGGTCAACGTGCCGGTGCTCGGCATGGTCGAGAACATGAGCACCTTCGTCTGCCCGAAGTGCGGCGAGGAAAGCTTCATCTTCGGGGAGGGCGGGGCGCGCATCGAGGCGCAGAAGCTCTCGGTTCCGTTCCTCGGCGGCGTGCCGCTGCACATGGATATTCGCGAGAAATCCGACAACGGCCAGCCGATCACGGCAACGGCGCCCGACAACCCGCACTCGCAGATCTACCGGGACATCGCCGCGCGCGTTTGGTCGGAAGTGGAGAAGGCGACCGGGCATGGCGTGGCGCCGCCGAAACTGGATCTGGCCGAAGACGGCAAGTCGCTCGACGTCACCTTCGAGGACGGCAGGGCCTACTCGCTGACCGCGGAAATGCTGCGCGTGATGAGCCCGTCGGCGGAAGTCCAGGGTCATTCAGCCGACC
This sequence comes from Filomicrobium sp., assembly GCA_029287535.1. Taxonomy (GTDB): domain Bacteria; phylum Pseudomonadota; class Alphaproteobacteria; order Rhizobiales; family Hyphomicrobiaceae; genus Filomicrobium. Next base: position 1,290 of record JARFQY010000285.1, on the reverse strand, counting down.
AGCGCGTGACGGTCCCCAAAAAGAGGAACGTCGGCATCACGCAGCTGCAGCCCGTCGGCAACTACGCCGTCAAGATTCACTTCGACGATGGCCACAACACCGGCCTTTATGCGTGGAATTATCTCGAGCTTCTGGGCGAAGAAAAAGAAGAACGTTGGGCGGCCTATTTGGCGGAGCTCGAAGAAAAAGGCTACGACCGGGGTTAATCGCGAAGCGCGTTCGGTTGCGAGTTGGGGTTGACCTGATGCTTTGTCGTCAGGGCTTGCGGCCATGCACGAAGACGTAGTCGACTATGGAGCTTTTGGCGTGCGCTTGTTTGGTCAGCTCATCGCGGCGGCTGGCGGATAGCATGTCATTGAGTTCGTCAACGCGACCGCGCAGCTTGGCGCAGTCATGGCCGAGATGGCAGGCTCGCGAGATGAGATAGAACTCCATGTCCGGGCCGGCGTCGAACACGTCGCCACGACGAACCAGTTCGGCGAGGGCAATGAGAGCTGGGATATAGTCATCTCTTGCAATGTCCAACATTGCGCGCAACGACAGGTCCCGCCCTTCGATCAGTCGATTGTCGTAGTGGCCCTGCTCGGCCTGTCCATAATGGGTGTACTTTGGAATTGACACCCCCCGGACGCGCAGCCTCTCCTCGGTTTCTCTCAACCATGAATAGGATAGGCAAAAGCTATATTCGTCAAACTCTGTGTCGGCATAGCGCGACCAGGCTTCGTAATCAAAATCAACTGGAGTGTCCTTCTTCTTTCGAGCCCTTGCGAACTGAGGATACTCTCGCACGAAGGCAGCATTCAGGATTTGCTCGGCGGCCTCGCATTTCAACTCGTTCAAGGCCGCAAGATATCGCGCATATTCTGACTTCGGCATGAGATCCTGCGCGGGCTTGCTTTCGAACGGCGCGTATGTCCCGTCAGGCTTGAAAAAGAAATCCAGCGGTGGTTCCGCGTTCGCTGGTACCGCCGCTAAGACGGCAATCCAGAGTGCCGCTGCCTGCACGCCAAACGTCCTGTCCGCTGCTTGAACTCTCACCAAACTTATCCTCCCCAGACCATCCGATGACACCCTAATGACATCTTTGATCTTTGAGGAGTCCTACAGTGCCGAGCGAAGGTTCGCACCGATGGCATCCAACTGGACATCGATCGCGCCCAGTCAATCATCGACCGACATCAATGCCACCGCTTCTAGCGGCCTGGCTGGGGTCTTGGGGCGAGCCGCGGGCGTTTACATCCCGCCATCAATCAACACGCGCTGATAGGACTCGCGAACACGCGCGATCGG
>JARFQY010000212.1 GCA_029287535.1 Filomicrobium sp. | reverse complement strand
GCTGAGGGGCCGCCTTGTTTCAGGCTGCGTCAGAGGCCGCGAAGGCGATCTTCTACTCGCTTGCGACGCACAAAGCAAGTGGCGGCCGACAGCGCGCCAGCCAAGCCAGGGCGGACGAAACGCCAATGCTGGATCAGGTGGCGCACGAGTGTCTTCGACTTGCCAGCTGGTCCCCCGGATCAACGGGTTGCCGTATCTTGAGGACGTGCTTCAGGCCTTTGGCGTCCGGTCCGGGATGCGGACGCGGAAAGCTGCACCGGGACCACCGTCAAGCAGTTCGATCGTACCGCCATGGGCGGTGACGAGTTCCTGGGCAATGGCAAGGCCGAGACCGGAGCCGCCGCGCCTCTGCGAGGACTGGAAGGCCTGGAACAGGTGCTCACGGGCCTTGGGCGGAAGTCCGGGACCGTCGTCGCGCACGATGATCTCGACTTCGCGGCCGTCGCGATTGGCGGAAATCTGGATTTTGCCGGGGGTTGTCTTGTCGCGCTGCGCTTCCAGTGCCTGAACGGCATTGCGGCACAGGTTGGTCAGGACGCGATACAGGTGGTCACGATCGGCATCGACTCGCAAGGCATCGTCGACGTCAACCTCCCACTCAATGCAACCCTGGCGGGGCAGGCCCAGACCATCGCCCACCTCCTCGACCAGCGGAAGCAGACGCATCAACTCGCGCCGTGGCGGGGCTTCCTCGGCCCGCCCAAAGCGCAGGGTGTCGTTGCAGAAGCTGATGGCGCGATCCAGCGAGGCGATAAGTTTGGGAGCGAAGCGCTGAACCGCCGGGTCGGGCAGCGTCGACAGGCGGTCGGACAGAAGTTGGGCGTTGGCCAGCATATTGCGAAGGTCGTGATTGATTTTGCTGACCGCCAGGCCGACCTGCGCCAGCCGGTTCTTTTGCAGCAACAGCTGTGACAGCTGGCGTTGCATGCTGGCCAGCTCGCGCTCGGCGATGCCGACTTCGTCGCCGCGTGATGAGGGTTCGATAATGCGGCTGACGTCCTCGGGCTTTTTGGCGTAGTGCAGCATGGAGTCGGTGATGTGCATCATCGGCCGAACCAGAAGATTGGACAGTGCGATGTAAACCAGCGCCGCGGTGAAAAGCGAAATGATGATCGAGAGGTAAAGGATATTGCGGCCATAGCGCAAAAGTGCCTCGCGCAATGGCGCCTCGGGAATGACGATCTCGATGAAGTCGTTGGTGCCGCCGTTCAACGGTCCGGTAACGCGCAGCGTGCGGTTGTCGCTGCGCACCAAGGCATGCAGCGCCTCGCCAATCAGCGCAAAACGGTGACCGGCCTCGCCAAAGATACTGCGATCGCCCATGGGTCGGAGATCGATGTGGGCGTTGATCGTCATTTGCTCGGTGGGCGGCAGCACGATGCTGCGGCGACCCTCACGGCGCCAGGCGACCGCCTTGACCTCCGCGGTTTTCAACAATTCGTTGCGCAACGTCGCCGGAATGGCCCCGCCCGGCGCGGCGTCGGCGGCAAGTGCCGCCAAGTGCGCAGCCATCAGGCGGTCCTTCAGCCAGTTGACGCGGTAATTCGCGACAGAAGGTACGAAGATGAGAACCTCGGCCAGCATGACGAAGGCGGTCGTCAGAACAAGCAGCTTGAAGGGCAGGCGCAGCTTCTGCCAGGTCGTGACCGTCGCGGTCTGACTGCTGTTGCGGGCGAAGAAGGGCAGGCGCTGAAGCATGGAACTCCTGTTTCCCGAGGCATTGGGCTGGCCGGGAAGGCTGATATTGCCGGTGTCATGGCGCCGTTGCGGCGTGTCGGCTTTTTGGTCCATGCGCTTTCGCGGGGCGGCTCTTCTTTTCTTGACAGCCGTAGTTTACGGCGTGTGCCACGACGAAGATATGGCCCATTTGGGGCCAGTCCCGTGTACCGAGGAGCCAGCTTCCTGGAACGTGGGTGTTAATTCAAAATACGCAAGTGTTTTGCGTCGGTTGGCCTGCCGACTGGTTTCCCGAGCCGGCGGACCGTGATTATGCGTTTGTCGTCCGAGCGGCCGGGCGCCTAGCCCAGTTTGGCCAGCATCCCGATGACCTTGCGTACCAGTGGACTTGACGTCGCGCCGGAATAGAATTTGTACGCGGCTCGTTTATTAATCTCCGAAAGCGTCGGATAAGGCGAGATCCATTCGGTCATGGCCTTAATCTTCAGCTTTTGAGAAATGGCCAGCGACCACATCTGAATGAGCTCGCCGGCGTGTTCGCCGACGATTGTAGCGCCCAGAATACGGCCTTTCTTGTCGGTGACGACCTTGACGTGGCCACTGGTGACGCGCTCTGCCTGGGCGCGGTCGTTTTCGTGATACGGCCAGCGCAGGACGGAGACCTTTCCATGCTTGGAAACCGCCTGATCCTCGCTCAGCCCGACGTGGGCAAGTTCGGGGTCGGTGTATGTGACCCACGGGATAGTCGCTTCGTTGACCCTCACCGGAATGCGGAACAGTGCTTTGCGAATGACGATTCCAGCATGGTAGTTGGCGACATGGGTGAACTGCAGACCGCCGATGACGTCGCCGATAGCGTAGACATGACTGTTTGAGGTCACGAGGCCGGAGTCGACCTTGATGCCCTTTTTGTCGAATTTGACGCCCGCGGCCTCCAGGCCGAGATCATCAACGTTTGGCTTGCGGCCGGCGGCGATCAGAATGTGGGTGCCTTCGACCACTTCCACGCTATCACCGACCTTTATGTTGACGCGAATATTGCCAGGTCCGCCTTCGACGCTGGTTACAAGGGCGCCTTCGCGGATTTCGATGCCTTCACCACGCAGGTGCTCCAGGACGATGCCGGTCAATTCGGGATCGTCCTTGCCGAGCGCCTTGACGCCTTCAAGCACGGTCACTTTGCTGCCGAGCCGGCGGTGCGCCTGCGCCAGTTCCATCCCGATGGGGCCGCCGCCGACAATGAGCAGGTGGTCCATCTTTTGCTGATTATCGAAAATGGTCTCGTTGGTGAGATAGGGCACGCCGTCGAGCCCCGGGATCGGTGGAACCAAAGGGGCGGACCCCGTCGCCACGACAAACCGACGGGCCTTGATGCGCCGGTCTCCAGCTTCGACGGTATTCTTGTCGATGAAGCGGCCGGCGGCCTCAATGACGCGGACACCAAGACCGGTGAACCGCTCAACGGAATCGTTGGGCTCAATTGCTGCGATGACGCCGTGGACGTGGTCGTGAACGGCCTTGTAGTCGATCTTGGGATCGTGCGGTGAAACACCGAATTCGTTCTTGGAGCGCATGAGATGGGCACGCTTGCCAGCTGCGATCAGTGCCTTAGAGGGCACGCAGCCGTAGTTGAGGCAGTCACCGCCCATTTTGTGCTTTTCGATCAACACGACGCTGACGCCGAAGGCGGCGGCCGCCGCGGCGACCGAGAGGCCGCCGGAGCCTGCACCAATGACGCAGATATCGCATTCAATCGTTTCATCGCGCCGGCCCTTGGCGGCATCCGATGACCGGCCGCCCGGCGTGCCCGTCGACGGGCCGTCGGCCGGTGGAGTGGTGCGGCCCAGCACATCTGCGGTTGGGTTACGCGGCTGCATGGCGGTTGCTCCACTTCTTGACGATAACAGGGATGAGGGCCACGACGCCAATGGCGGCAAAGGCTAGGATGATTTCTTTGCTGACCAGAGTGCCCGCGTCAATGACATACGGGCAGGCCGCCTGGGCATTGGCAGCAATACAAGCGGCATGCTCAGCGTTGGTCTTCTCGATGACCGTGCCCAGCTGAGATGCGGCGAACGAGAAGGCCATCGTACCCGGAATGATCCCGATAAGGGTGCCGATCACATAGGTGCGCAGCGGTACGCCGAGCAAGGCCGGGGCCAGGTTGACGATGAAGAACGGAAAGGCGGGAACCAGGCGAAGGAAGAGCAGATAGCTCAAGGCATTTTCCTGAAAACCTTCGCGGAGTTTGTTGATCGCGGGGCCGGCTTTTGCCGCCAGCGTTTCACCGACCGAGGTTTTGGCCACCAGGAAGATGATCGTGGCACCAATGGTTGCGGCGACGACTGTGACAGGGCCGCCGATCTGCCAGCCGAACAGGAGGCCTCCGGCAAGCGTCAGGGCGAGCGCGCCGGGCAACGAAAGGGCCACCACAACGATGTACAAAATCGCATAGGCCAGGACAGCCAGCAGCAGGTTGTCGGAAATGAATGTGTTCAGTACGGCGTAGTTTCGGCCGAGATGCTCAAGTGCCAGGTATTCGTGCCAGCCCATCGCGAACACCAGGCCCATGAGTGCGACAATCGCTGCGAGCGGTCCCCAGGTTCTTAGTGGGCTGGCCTTCGCGGCGGGCCCTTTTTCCGGTTCTTCGGTATGCATCGGATTATTCCTTGTCCTTGGAGCGTCGGGCTGCAATCACGAGCCGCGCTGAATTGAATTGAGGGCCCAGTCGTAATCGTAGCTGGCAATGGAGTTCTTGCCGTCGAGCTTGGCTTTCAGCTCGTCACTGGCGTACTTGCGGACGTGATCGAGGACGCCGGCATCTGAGCCATCGAAGTCGACCTGGAACCACTGATAAATGGAAGAAGCTTTCACCGAACCGCCCTGCACGTCGATGCCGCGTGGGTGGTTGACGAAGGCCTTGGCATTGGCATCGAGCTGCGCATCGAGCTTCTCGCCGGTGAATGCCTCCTGGCCGAGGTTGGGGCAGCCAAAGGACGCGCAATTTACAGCGTAGTGGACACGCGGATCCTTGAAGATCGGGCGCATGATTTCATGCTCGACGTCATCGAGACTCAGCTTTTTGCCTATGACGGTAATGAGCTTTGCCTTCCAAGGGCCGCCGGCGCCGACGCTCTTTTTCAAAAAGCCCAGCAGGCCTTCATTGATGGTGATCTCGCGGATCGAATTGACCGGATAGTGGTCCAGCAGGACGTCAATCGTCTTCGCGTTGTAAAGATTGGCCCAGTAGGCGAATTGCTCAGTTCGGCCCAGCTCGCGCGGATCAACGCCCTCAAGCGCTTTGACATAGGCTTTCAGGGGGGCGTGGTCGTCGGATTTCCAGGCGGCGTAGTCGACGCGATTGACGCCGTCAGGGCTGGCGGTGACGTATTTGCCCAATAGGCGATCCCATTCACCGTGATCAACGGTGGCTGTCGAAGATGCTGAATGGGCTTTGAAAGTCTTCGTGAAGTCTTCGGCGGACGCCGGTCCGACGGCGGCCAGTGTGACGACCAAAAAGGTCGCCAGGACCCGTCCGGCTGTTCGGCCTATAAGATTGTACGTGGCGCTCATGATCATATGTCCTCATTGAAGTGCGAATTGCTCATGCGCCTCGGGGCCAGGCAAGCAAGGGGTCTCCGCGCCTCAAGGCGCTTTTTTGGCGGACCCCAGGATTAGCCCCGTGGCAACGGGAACATGAACGAGGTTGGGCGGGAAGAGAACGGCCTCTCAAGCACTCGTGAAGGCTGCAGGTTGTTCGTGAAGCGCCGTGATCGGCGGATTTGCGGTAATGCCGATCAGCACTGGAGGAACGGCTGTTCTGTTCGTGCTTCGTACCTTGGTTTGACTTTGGGCCGCAGCCCTCCTATAAGCGGCCTTTCGACTAACTAGGTCGAGATCCAAGCAATTTTTTTCAGCGGCGCCCGGCAATGGCCGGAGGCGCGCTTATCGGTGGTCGCGCCGGCACTCTTCGTAACGGGGGTGGTGCGACCCTAGGAATTTGGAGAGTTGACGTGAAGCGCACTTATCAACCTAGCCGGCTTGTTCGCAAGCGGCGTCACGGGTTCCGCAAGCGGATGGCGACCAAGGGTGGCCTGCGCGTATTGGCTCGTCGGCGCGCGAAGGGCCGCAAAAAACTGTCGGCTTAAGCCTTGCCTGCGCCAGATGGCGTATCGCCCATCACCACACTGAAGAAGCGCTCTGAGTTCCTCCGTATTCGGGGCGGTGCTCGCTGGGGCGCGATTTCATTCGTGATGGAGGCTCGGCCAAGGCGCTCAAGCCCATCTGATCTGGGCGGGGAGGCTCAAAGCGGCGGGTATTTGGATCGAGAGCGGGTCGCCGGTGCCAGATTTGGATTCACGGTGACCAAGAAGATTGGTAACGCGATCAAGCGCAACCGCATTCGCAGGCGGCTTAGAGAGGCTGTACGGACTGTCGCGCCGGTTTGCGCTAGGGCTGGTTGCGATTATGTGCTGATAGCGCGACAGGGAGCCTTGACGCAGCAGTTCGCACACCTCATCGAAGAGCTCGAGACGGCTTTCCACCGCATCCACGCCATCATGGATGGAAACCCGACGCACCGTAACAGGCGGCCGCGCCGGGGGCCCAAGTCCAAGCGAAAGTTGGTATAGGTGCCTATATAAAGCTGCTTGGTGGATGCAGGCCGACGTCCCCTGTATAGACGAGCGCAAGAGACATAGCTGCCGGAACCGGAGAGCGGTTCGCACAGGTAGTGCTGATGAGAACGTGAGCCGAGGCGGTGATGCAAAGCCAAGATCCCGACAATAACAATAATCTGCTTATCGCGGTCGTTCTGTCGATGGCTGTACTGCTCATGTGGCAGCTGGTGTTTCCGCCGCCGGAACCCCCGCCTCCCAGCCCTTCGCAACAGACCGAGGCGCCTGGCGCGGTGCCGGGTTCGACGGGAGCACCACAGATAGCCGGAGCGCCGGGTCAAAGCGAAGCCGGCGCAGCAAAAAGCCCGCGCGTTGATATCAAGACGCCTTCGATCGAGGGCTCCATCGCGCTGCGGGGGGCCCGCATCGATGACGTACAGCTGGTGAAGTATCACGAGACCACGGATCCCAGCAGTCCCAAGGTGGTCCTCCTCAGGCCATCTGAATCGAGGTTTCCCTACTTCTCAGAGCACGGCTGGCTGTCGCCTGGCGGTGCCAAGGTGCCTAATAAGGACACCGTCTGGTCGGTGGCCGATGGTGCGACGCTGACGGCAGAACAGCCGCTTGTTCTGACCTGGGACAATGGTGCCGGACTGCTTTTCAAGCGGACGATAACGGTCGATGAAAACTACTTGTTCACGATCGTCGACGAGGTGTCGAATTCCTCCGGCAGCGATGTGGTGTTGCACCCCTATGGACGTATTTACCGGCACGGAACGCCTGAGATTGAGGGCTTCTTTGTTCAGCACGAAGGGATTATCGCCTGGCTTGGCGAAACCGAACGCCTGCAGGAATTCACGTACTCGGAAATGCTCGACGAGGAGAGGCCGCAGTCGTTTTCAAACATAACCGGGGGGTGGCTTGGCTTCACCGACAAGTACTGGGCGGCGACCCTGATTCCCGATCAGGAGACAACTTACTCGGTGAACTTCAGCACGCCGTCACGCAAGACCGCCACCGAAAGTGAATCGTTCCAGACCGATTATCAGCAAGGCCCGGTCACGGTTGTGAACGGCGGCAACGCGAAGGTCTCTTCCCGATTGTTCGCAGGCGCCAAGAAAGTCGACCTGATCGCCGAATATGAAAACGATTACAAGATCCTTGACTTCAACTATCTGATCGATTGGGGATGGTTCTTCTTCATCACCAAGCCGCTCTACTACCTGCTCAATTGGCTCAACGGTCTGTTTGGGAATTTTGGATTGGCCATCTTGGCCACCACGGTCATCGTCAAGGCGGCCTTCTACCCGCTGGCGAATAGAGCCTATGTCTCGATGGCCCAGATGAAGAAGCTGCAGCCCGAAATGGAGCGCTTGAAGAAGCGTTACCCTGACGACAAACAGAAGCAGCAGCAGGAGATGATGGCGCTCTACCAAAAGGAGAAGATCAACCCGCTCGCCGGCTGTTTTCCGATCCTTTTGCAGATCCCAGTGTTTTTCGCCCTCTACAAGGTCTTGTTTGTTTCGATCGATATGCGGCACGCGCCGTTTTACGGTTGGATCACCGACCTTTCGGCGCCTGATCCGACCTCGATCTTCAACCTCTTCGGGCTATTGCCCTACACCGTTCCCGATTTTCTCATGATCGGCGTTTGGCCACTCATCATGGGCATCACAATGTGGCTGCAGATGCAGCTCAATCCGGCCCAGCCGGATCCGACGCAGCAGATGATCTTCAACTGGATGCCGGTGATGTTCACGTTCCTGCTGGCAACGTTTCCGGCCGGGCTTGTTATCTACTGGGCCTGGAACAACATCCTGTCGTTGATCCAGCAGTACGTGATCATGAAGCGGCAGGGCGCCGAAGTGCCGCTCGTTGAAAACCTGAAAAAGACATTTGCGGTTGTCGGCGGCCTTATACCGAAACGAAAAAGCGAATAAGGGCGAGGCGCGGCGGCCTCGCTCGATGGCCCGGCCAAGGTCGGCGCAGGCGGATTTGATATGCAAGACGACGTTCAGGTGTCCGCCGAGGATATCGCCGCCGGCGAAGCGCTTTGTCATCGACGCTGGGCATTTGTCAAAGGCGTCGTCGCACTGGAGCATCTACCAGCTGCCGATAGACCCGAGATCGCCTTTGCGGGCCGCTCGAACGTGGGCAAATCCAGCCTCATTAATGCGGTTTTGCATCAGAATGGTCTCGCGCGAACCTCCAACACGCCTGGGCGAACCCAAGAGCTCAATGTGTTCGCGCCAGCGGCCGGAGAAGTCGCTCCGGAGACCTACCTGTTTGACTTGCCTGGTTATGGCTATGCCAAGGCGCCGAAGACGAAAGTCGATGCCTGGACGGCGCTGGTTAAGGACTATCTGCGAGGGCGCCCGACTCTGAAGCGTGTGTTCGTGCTGATCGATTCAAGGCACGGCATCAAACCTGTCGACCGCGAGATCATGGAAATGCTGGACGTTGCGGCGGTGAGTTATCAAGCCGTGTTGACGAAGTCGGATAAGATCAAGCCAACCCACCTTGAAGCGCTGCTGGATGAGACAACGAAAGCGCTGGCAATGCATCCAGCCGCGTATCCCGCCGTCCTCGCTGTTTCCTCTCTCAAAAAAGAAGGGCTAAGCGCATTGCGCGGCACCATGGCTCAGGTGCTCGAGTTGTGAGCCGGTCTTGTCCCTGAGATCCGATCGCCCGCAAGGCCGTTTGAGCGGACCGAGCCGGCACGGGTGGAGTTATTGGCGCATGTACGGTTCGATGAAGGGGGCGACAGAGGTCCAAGCCTCGGCACCGAACTTCGCGAGGAGGCCGCCCAGAACAGCGGCAAAGGCCCAGCCCAGGATGCGCCTGAAGAAAACGCCGTAGTTCGCCGACACCCTGACCTCTATGATTTGATCCGGCAGTGCGGTTTCGGCGGCCAGCCCATCCGGCCCAACCGTACGTGCGGAAACAATAAGCTGGAGCCGCCGCTTGCCGCGCGACCTCGGCGTGACCGACCAACGCCAGCGGGCAAAATCATCGGCCATCAGGCCGAGCGCACTCTCAATCCATTGGGTTTCCGGCGATGCGGTTTCGATATAGAAGCCGCCCTCCGGCGCGCGCAGGCGGACGCTCATCGCCTTTGTTACTTGCACCTCATGGCGATAGGCTGTGTTGCCCATCTCCAGGCCTTCGGAGATTGCTTTGACCTCCGCTTTGGCGATGCGGACCTCGACTGGAACCGCGATGCCAACCCGCATGCGACGCGGGATGGTCTCCACAAGCTGACCAGGCATGACCTCCGGGGCCTTCGCGGGAGGCGGATGTGCGGACGGTTGAGGTTCAACGACCCTTTCAAAGTGACTGAAGACCTCTTCCGGCGACGGCAGCGGAACCGTTGGTGGAATATGGTGCGGGGCCGGGGCGCTCGGTGCGGCTGCAGGCCTGCCCGCCCATGGGGGCTGGCGGCGGCCGGGGTCGAGCGTCGGTGGGGCGGCGGGCTCGTTGCGACCCGAAGGCGCCGGGGCCGGTGGCCGCGAAGGACCGCCTGGCGGGATTGGTGGTGGGGCTCCTCGCGGTGTTGGCGCGGCGGTCGCCGGGGCGGGTCCGCTCGGAGGGGGGGCCCAGCCGGTACTTGGATGCGGAGCGGGCGCTAACGGACCGGGTGCGGGCTGCGGTTGTCGCCGGGGCGGAGGTGGTTCGGGCGATCGCTGCGGGATGCGCTCGAGATGTTCAAAGTTGGACTCCAAAGCCGGGGCTTCGGGAGGCGCATTCGCTGGTTCGTTGGACGGCGGATGTTCCGGCGGCGCTGGCGGTTCGATGCTGGGCTCAGCGGCCGGTACCGGGCCTGGTGTTTCGTCCGGCGGGCCCGTTTGCGGCCCGGCAGCGTCTTCAGTGGCTGCTGGCACGCCTTCGGGGTCGGTCGGCGTTGTCGAGTCCTGGCCGGTGATTCCTTGCTCGGCAACGCGGGCGCGCGCTTTAGCGAGGATCTCGGCGGTGTCTTGTGGTGATGCGACAGGTGTGGCCGCTTCGGCGGGAGGGGCTGGCGGTGGCGCCTCAGGCGCCTCGCGGGCGCTGGTTGTTTCGGGGGCCTCAGTCGGTTGTTCCGCGGTGTTTTTCGAAGTCTGGCGGATGGCGTCGATAGCCGCTTCGAAGGTGAGGCCGTGGGCGCGCAAAAGCCCGGCGGCATCGGTACGTCCGTCGCCGATAATCGCAGCGAGCACGATGGCGCCGTCGATCAGAGTGCGCCGTCCAGCGCGCGCGGCGACCGAAGCGGCGTTGAGGATCCTGCGCAGTTCGTCGGAGATGGCCGCCGTTCCGCTCTCACCCGGCGGCAGGCGGGGTTCCAGACGGCCAATCTGCTGGGAAACATCAGCTTGCAGATCAGAGATGCTGACGCCACTCGTCAACATGACCTGGCGGGCGTCCTCGTCCTCGGTAAGCGCCAATAACAGGTGGTCGAGCGCGACCTCCTTGTGGGACTGCTCCTGCCCATACTGGGCGGCGCGCGCAAGCGTCTGGCCGAGCGTCGACGACATCGGTATCGGTGCCAATTGATCGGCGATGCCCGCCCCCATGTCGCGCTCCCCTTAAGCCTTCCGCCTGTTCGCAAATACCTGAGTCGCACCCGCAGCGACCACCTTTAGCGCCATCGGCGCGTCGGATAGCAGCACAATGTGTGCGAATTCCGTTGTTTGTATCGTATCGAGGGACAAGTGGGATATATAAGTCCCGCAATGAGAGAAACTGTGGCAATGACGCCCGCGATCAAGCTGCCATGGAGACGCCGGCGGCCTTCCAGCGGGAGATGGAACGTCAATTATGGATGATAAGAAGAAACATGCGCATCCCCCGCAAATGGCGAGATCGCAGGCGGGGTCGGACGAAATCACGGCGCATGTGCAGGCGCGTATCCTGGCCGAAGCCCTACCACATCTTATTCGCTATGATGAACAGACGGTTGTGATCAAATTTGGCGGCAACGCCATGGGGGATCAGGCGCTCGCGGACGCTTTCGCAAAAGATGTGGTCTATCTGAAACAGTCCGGGGTGAATCCGATCATCGTTCACGGTGGCGGTCCGCAGATTGCCAAGATGCTCGCCAAGCTTTCGATCTCATCGGAGTTCGTGCATGGCCTGCGGGTCACCGACAAGCCAACTGTCGAAGTGGTCGAGATGGTACTGGCGGGCGCGATCAACAAGCAGATCGTTTCGGCCATCAACCGGCAAGGCGGAAAGGCTGTCGGCATCTGCGGCAAAGACGCCAACTTGATGATTGCCACCCGCATTACCGAGATGCCCGATCCGACTTCAAATATTATGAAGGCCGTCGATATCGGCTATGTGGGCGATCCGAAGTATGTGAATCCGCATATCGTAGAAGTGATTTCTGACTCGGACCTGATCCCCGTGATTGCGCCAGTGGCTCTGTCGCCGGAGGGAGAGACCCTGAACGTCAACGCGGACAGTTTCGCCTCAGCACTGGCGGCGCGCATGAAGGCCAAGCGCCTGCTCCTGTTGACCGACGTTGCCGGTGTGCTCGATGGAGATAAACAACTGATCTCAACGTTATCGCTTGAGGAGGCACGGGAACTCATCCGCGACGGCACTATAACCGGGGGCATGATTCCGAAGATGGAAGGTTGCATCGAGGTGGTCGAGGCTGGCGTCGAAGCCGTAGTCATCATCGATGGCCGCGTACCTCACTGCGTGCTCTTGGAGCTATTTACCGAGCACGGTGTCGGAACGCTTGTCGGGCAAGAGAACAGGATCTCGTGAATAGCCAATCGCCAAAACTCGGCCCTCTTGGGAAGCAGCCAGTGGCGGAGGCGCGTGACGATGCCAGCGATGCGCCGCGTGGGTTCGACGATACCCAGATCTGGGTCTTCGATCTCGACAACACCTTGTATCCAGCCGAATGCAACCTTTTTGCCCAGGTTGATCAGCGTATGGGGTCGTTCATCGCCAAACAGCTCGGCATTCCCTTCGCGCAAGCCCGGCACCTTCAGAAGGCCTACTACCGCCAGTTTGGAACGACTTTGTCGGGCTTGATGCAGGTCCATAAACTGTCGCCGGAACCGTTCCTGCACTACGTGCATGATATCGACCTCAGCTGCGTTCCCGAGCTGCCGGAACTGAAGGCGGCGATCGGGAAGCTCCCGGGGCGTAAGCTCATTTTCACCAACGGCTCGCGGCGTCATGCCGAGCGGGTGGCTGAAAAGCTTGGCGTGCTCGATGAATTCGAGGATATCTGCTCGATTGAGACGTGTGACTTCGTGCCGAAGCCGGAGGCCGAGGCCTTTGACCGGATGGTCAAGAGGCATGGTGTGTTGCCAGAGAACGCCGCAATGTTCGAAGACATGCCGCATAATCTGGAGGCGCCCCACGTTCTGGGAATGACCACCGTCCTGGTGCACTCGGACTACTATGATCATCCCGTTCAGTCGAAGATAAAGAGCTGGAGCCAACCACCCGAGCACGTCCACCATATGACGGACGATCTCATTGCGTTTCTCAAGACGATCAAGCTGACGTGAGGGTATGCCGGCCCTGCGCGGCCGACAAAAATACGGGCGACGGAAATCACAAATGAATCCGCCGCCCGAGAAAAACGTTAGTTGCTGCGTGTGACCTCAACGAGGTTGTCGGAAAACGATGGGGCGTGTCCCATATCGGTAAACTCCGCAGAACTGATGGAGTTGACCGTGCCGACATTCAGTTGCCGCCAGTAGCCGAGCGTGGCAACGACGACGCCCGGATTCACGTCCTCGCTTATCCTCGCAACAGCCTTGAACGCGCCGCGCGCATTGGCGACCTGAACACGATCACCCTCGACAATCCTGCGCGGTTCCGCGTCCGCAGCATTGATGAGAACGAACTGCTCACCTTGGCCTTTGATTTTATGCTCCATGTTTGCGTAGCAGGAATTCAGGAAGCCGTGGCTCTTGGGTGAGACAATGCTGAGCGGGAACTTCGCGGCCAATTGCGGGTTACTGGCCGGCGACTCTCTTGGAGGCGTGTAATCGGGCAAGGGGTCGAGGGGTTCGCCAGGCTGGAAGCCTTCGTACATCTGTCGGAACGGTCCGGCGACGAAGTTGGTCGCGCCTTCGACTTTGAGCTGGCACTTGCCGGAGTCGGTTGGGAAGTTGCCTTCCTTGTGCGGGGCACGGTCGTCCTTGGTGCCTACGTTGAGGCGTGCGTATCCATTCTCACGCAGGTAGTCGAGGTCGATGCCTTCGCAGGCCGGTGCGTCCCAGTCGACGTAGTGCTCCAGGCATTCAGAGTCGGACCATTTGAAGTTGTCCTCTTCGAAGCCAAGGCGCTGGGCCAGGCGGCGGAAGATCTCGTTATTGGGTATGGCCTCGCCCGGGGAATGCGCACACTTGGCGTTATAAGTCAGATAGAGGTGGCCCCATGAGAGAATCATGTCCTCCATCTCTGCGCCCATTGAGGCTGGCAGAACGATGTCGGCGTATGAGGCTGTGTCGGAGATGAAGTGTTCGGCCGAAACCAGGAACAAGTCCTCCTGTTTCAGACCTTCCACGATCTTGTCTGTTTCAGGTGCCTGGGTGACAGGGTTCGAGTTCCAACACATCATCGATTTGATCGGCGGGTCGAGCTGCATTTCACCGGTCAATGCGCGGCCAATCTGCAGGTTGTTGATGACGCGGGTTCCCTCGGGGATGAGGTCCGGCCTGCAAATGACGTCGAACTTGTAGGGGTGCTCCCAGACCGGGAATTGAGTGACGCCGCCGCCGACGTGGCGCCAGGCACCGGTCAGGGCCGGAATACAAGTCACAGCGCGAATGGTCTGGCCACCGCCATGGTGCCGTTCCAGCGCAACGCCCATACGGATCGCTGCCGGCTGGCTGGTGGCCAGTTCGCGCGCCAGAGTGCGAATGTCGTCCGCCGGGACGCCGGTGATTTCGGCGGCCCACTCCGGAGTCCGGGTGCTCGCCCGTTCCTTGAGCTCATCGAAGCCGAGCGTGTAATTGTCGACGTAGTCTTGATCGACGAGGCCCTGCTCAATGATTGAATTGATGACTGCCATCGCCAGTGCGCCATCGGTGCCGGGCTTGGGACAGATGTGCCAATCAGCTTCCTTCGCCGTCCTTGAGGCATAGGCATCGATGACAACGACTTTCGCGCCTGCCTTCTGCGCGTCCCTTACGATTGCCCAGTGGTGCAGGTTGGTGCTGACGCTGTTACACGCCCATATGACGATGTACTTGGAATGAATGTAGCTTTCGGGATCGACTCCCGCGGTCGGTCCGACCGTCAGCAGCCAGGCCGTGCATGAGCCCTCACCGCAGAAGGTGCGCTCGCAGACTGTCGCCCCCAGGCGATTAAAGAAGGCGTCGCCGCCGTTCAAGCCATGAACGAGCCCCTGATGTCCCAGGTAGCTGTATGGGACGATGGCCTGGGAACCGTATTCATCGATGATGGATTTCCAGCGGCTGACGATTTCGTCGAGAGCTTCGTCCCAAGTTATCCGCTCGAATTGCTTGGAGCCTTTTGGTCCGGTGCGGCGCAGGGGATAGAGGACGCGATCAGGGTGATAATGGCGGGCTTCATAGTCCTTCACCTTGACGCAAAGGCCACCTCTGGTCATCGGATGATCCGGGTTTCCCCGGACGCTCTTGAGAACCCCGTTTTTGACTTCGAACAACATTGAGCATGTGTCGGGACAATCGTGCGGGCAGCCGCCAAAAAAGACATCCTGCTTTGGTTGTTCGTTCATGTGTTTCCTCCGGTTCCGCCGTCTCGTTGTGTGGATCGCGCCCTGGCATTAAAGCTCGAAATGCCCAAATCGGGAGCGATCTGACGTTGGCAGTTGTGTCGGGCGGCATCTTGTCACCGACTAAAGTGCATGTCCATGACAAGCGCCATCGCTGTTGGTTACTAACTCAGCCGGTGCTTAATCATCGATCTTGCGGCACTCATCGAGAATCCTGATTAAAGAGGACCTCGGGTACACCAGCGAAGCTATCGGTTCGGCGGGGCAATGGTTTTCTTGGCGCTCGATGCCGGTGCCAACGATCCAAATCGGAATGGATTTGGATTTCGTGCGCTGCGAAACGGGTCATTAGAAAAGGGAAAGGCCGGTCCGCGGTGAAGGAGACCGGCGGCGGACTCGCGAAAATGCATGAAACGGGGCCGAGCGGCGGGCTCTCCGGCGTTCACCCGATCTCGTCGGGTTCGAAGCGATAGCTCTCGCTGCAAAACTCGCAAGTGACGGTGATCGCGCCATCCGGCTCACGCAGATCATCAAGGCCTTCGGCGGCGAATTGATGGAGAAAGTTCGTCACGCGCTCCCGCGAGCAAC
>JARFQY010000188.1 GCA_029287535.1 Filomicrobium sp. | reverse complement strand
GCGTTCTGTGTAATGCACTCGCGGCTCGTTGTGCACGCCCTGATGCAGCTATCTTCGCGCTGATGGGCGATGGAACCGTCGGCTTCCAATTCGCGGAGTTCGAAACCGCCGTGCGGGAGAAACTCCCCTTCGTTGCCGTCAGCGGAAATGACTTGTGCTGGAATGCCGAGCATCAAATCCAGCTTCGCGACTACGGGCCGGAACGCCTAATCGGCTGCCAGCTCAGTGAGGCTCGATATGATTTGGCGGTCGTTGGGCTTGGCGGGCACGGCGAATTCGTCACCGACGCCGCCGAACTTGATGACGCACTCGAACGGGCGCTTAAATCGGGATTGCCGGCTTGTGTCAACGTGCGGATCAAGGGACTCCCCGCGCCAACCTATTCGGCGCATTGATAATCGTCGCGCGTTGCGTGACAGACTGAAGGCAATCTCTAAACGCAAGAGCCAAAAAAGAGGAAACTCCCGTGACGACTCTTGGACATCACATTGGCGGCGCGCGCGTGCCGGGAACGTCCGACCATCATGGACCCGTGTACAATCCCGCAACAGGCGAGATCACGAAGCACGTTTGTTTTGGGACGCGCAACGAAGTTGACCGGGCCGTGGCGGTTGCAAAAGAAGCGTCGGTCGATTGGGCCAGGACGACGCCCATCCGCCGCGCGCGCGTCATGTTCCGGTTCCTTGAGCTCTTGGAAAAGCACAAGGGCGATCTTGCCGCCGTGATCACCGAGGAGCACGGCAAGGTCCTGTCGGATGCCAATGGTGAAGTGATGCGCGGCATCGAAGTGGTGGAATACGCAACCGGCATTCCACACGTCATGGCCGGGCACTTTACCGAAAATGTCGGCACGGGGGTGGACAGCTGGGCGGTTCGGCAACCGCTTGGTGTTTGCGTTGGCATCACACCTTTCAATTTTCCGGCGATGGTGCCCATGTGGATGTTCCCGGTGGCCATCGCATGCGGCAACAGCTTCATCCTCAAACCCTCTGAAAAGGTTCCTTCAGCGTCTTTGATGCTTGCTGACCTGTTGTATGAGGCCGGCCTGCCCGAGGGCGTCTTCAATGTGATCAACGGCGATCGGCCAACGGTCGAGCGCCTCCTTGAGCATCCCGACGTTCAGGCTGTGAGTTTTGTTGGCTCGACACCAGTCGCAAAGGCAATCCAGTTGGGCGCGATTACTCACAACAAGAGGGTTCAGGCTTTAGGTGGCGCCAAAAACCATGCGGTCATCATGCCGGACGCGGACCTCAACACGGCCGTCAACGGACTGATGGGGGCTGCCTACGGTTCCGCCGGAGAGCGTTGCATGGCAGTCTCCGTCGCGGTGGCTGTCGGAGAAATCGCCGGTCCTCTGGTGGAGAGAATTGCCGAAGACGCGCGACGCCTCAAGGTGCGGCCAGGTACTGATCCTGAAGCAGAAATGGGACCGCTCGTCACGGCGGAACACTATCAAAAGGTCACGTCCTATATCGAAACGGGCTTGAGTGAAGGCGCGGAGCTCGTTGTCGACGGGCGCGGCGTCCAAGATGAAAGCTACAAGGGTGGCTACTTTCTCGGTCCCTGCCTGTTCGACAACGTCACGCCCGACATGCGGATCTACAAAGAGGAGATTTTTGGCCCCGTCCTTTCGGTCGTGCGCACGGATAGCCCGGAGTACGCGTTGGAGCTGGTCAATGACCATGAGTTTGGCAATGGTGCCGCGATCTTCACGCGCGACGGCGAGGCGGGCCGCCAGTTCGTCAGTCATGTTCAGGCGGGTATGGTCGGCGTGAATGTGCCCATTCCGGTCCCGGTTGCCTACCACAGCTTCGGTGGCTGGAAGGCCTCGCTATTCGGTGACCACCACATGCATGGCCCTGAAGGCGTGCGTTTCTATACGCGGCTGAAGACGGTGACGTCGCGCTGGCCTCATGATGAATCACAAAGCGCCAGCTACGCCATGCCGGTACAGAGCTAGATACGACGGGCACGCGGACCCTTCGCAGAAAGTCAAGCACAAGTTCTGCACACCTGAAGCTATGAAACTCCAGCTCTGGTTTTGTTTGCCACGAGGCTGGTCTATAAACTCGGCTTCTCGAATTGAAGCGCAGAGTTTTTGTTTCGCTTGGGAAAGAATATCAGTGCAGTCCGGATTGAGAAGTTGGTGTTCGGTTTTTCTCGGTTGTTTCTTGTTTCTCGCAAACACTTTTCCTTCGATGGGCACCGAACCGTCCCACGGCTCTCGGATTCTCGAAGAAGTTCGGGGACACCTCGAACGTTCGCAGGGTCTGCCGCTTGATGTGCGTGCTCAAACGGAAGCGCTCACACAGTACTACGTATCGCCCAAGGCGCGACTTCTCTGGTTCCAGGAAGGGCGCGCAGATCAACTGATCGAAGTCCTCAAAAAGCTCCAGGATGATGGGCTGACCAGGACCGATCGCTGGGTCAAGAGACTGCTATTCATCAAGCAATCGCTGCGGGCCCGTGACACGCGTTTTGAAGCGCTTGTCGAAGTCACGTTCAGCGCCGCGCTTCTACAAATCGTTTCTGATCTCCGACTGGGTAAATTCACGCGCTACAAGAAGCTGCTCCATGAGCGGACATTAGCGCGCCGGGTCGTCGAAAACCCCGCTCTCGATGCCGTGCGAGACGGATTTTCAATCAACGCTGTCCTCGACAGCGTACAGCCCACCGACATCGACTACCAAGCCATGAAGTCTCGCTTGAGTAAGTTCGTTCAGCTTCGCGAACGCGGCGGGTGGCCGCTTGTGCGGGTCGGCCCCAAGCTGAAACTTGGAGATCATGGCCCTGATGTCCGGGATCTTCGGCAGAGGCTTGCTGCCTCCGGCGAGCTTCCCATGTCACGCGTTTCCGGCGATAGATTTGATAAGGAACTGCAGACCGCCGTGAAGCTATTTCAGCGGCGCCATGGCCTGGCGACGTCGGGACTTGTCAGCCGGCGAACCCAGTTGGCGATGAATGTGCCGGTCGAGACGCGCATTCGGCAACTGCAAGTCAATCTTGAACGGTGGCGCTGGTTTGCTTTGCCGCAAGGTCAATCGCGCTGGATCATCAACACTGCTGCGCAACGGATGTTCGTCAGAGATCGAGCGGGTAAAACGCGCGCTTTTCGCATTTTAGCGACACATGCCTGTCAGGATGCCGCGGCCTTCGACACGTCCGTCGCAAGCCTCATATACCATCCTGAATACCGACTGGATAATGAGGCCGCAGCACGGCTGGTCCTACCACTGCTCAAGAAGAACCCGGACATGCTTGGAGAGCGCATCAAGCTCAAGCCTCACGAGGCGCTGCGAACCGTTCCCAATGTCGTCCGCCCCGACTGGGTTGATTGGAAAGCCTATAGCCAATCAGATTTTCCTTATGACGTGATTATCGAGCCTGGACCGGCCAACCCACTGGGCACGTTCAAGTTTGTGCTCGGCAAGATTGACGACATATCGGTCCACGGCCAGCCCAGAAAAAAACTTCCCTTCCGTCAGAGACTGTCCTGCGTGGCTCTAAAGGAGAGTGGCACGGACTTCAAAGCGCTCGTACCGGAACTGGAGCGTCCTCCGTCACAGGACGAAAAGGGGGAGGCTGCACCCCCTGCTCCGCTGCGGATCGATCTGCCCGACGGAGCCTCAGTCGTTTTCGTGTACGCAACGATCTGGTTGGATTCGGGTGGTGAACTGGTGTTCGGTCCAGATCCGCTCGGCAAAGACGCCAAACTCAATCGCTTTCTCTAGCGGTCTTACGACGACGGAATCATACCGACCCACTATGAAACGAGCCGGAGTTCAAAATTGCGAAAGTACGTTCTGCTGGGTTTGTTCTTTCTCGCTTGGTCGCAAATGGCCACAGCACGCGCCGACACGCTTGCCGATATCCGAAAGCGGGGACATCTCAACTGCGGAGTGAGCCAGGGACTCGAGGGATTCTCCTCGCGCAACGAAGCGGATGAATGGCATGGCTTCGACGTCGATTTCTGCCGGGCCGTAGCGGCGGCTATTCTAGGTAAGGATGGCAAGGCGAAGTTCGTCCCGCTATCGGCGGAACAGCGCTTCAAAGCGTTGCGTGACAAGCAGGTCGATATCCTGACGCGTAACACGACGTGGACAATGAAGCGCGATCTTGAGCTTGCGCTCACATTTCCAGCGGTCGTCTATTACGACGGCCAGGGCTTCATGCTACCGGCAAGCCTGGTCATCGACTCAATTGCGCAGTTGTCGGGCGCCAAGATCTGTATTCTGTCAGGCACGACGGCCGAGACCAACATCAAGGCATACTTTGAACTTGAAAAGCTGGACTACTTGCTCGTGGCTTCCTCCACCCGGGATGAAATGCTGTCGCGGTATGAGGACGGTGAGTGCGACGTTGTCTCGGCCGACCGCTCAGCGCTGCATGGTGACCGCCTGCGCATGAAGGAGCCGGCCAACCATGTCGTGTTACCGGACATCATTTCCAAAGAGCCCCTCGGTCCCGTCGTCAGAGATGAAGATCGAGTCCTGCAGGACGTCGTACGCTGGACTGTCAATCTGATCGTCACCGCCGAAGAAGCAGAATTGAAGCGGGGTTTGATCGCGAACCCCGATGCGCCGTTATCCGAACTGCAAGAGTTGCTGTTGCGGCGTTCAGCAGCACTCAGCGGCAAGCTTGGCCTGACTGAAAGCTGGCCACGCAATGTCATTGGCGCCACCGGCCACTATGGTGAGATCTACGACAGGAACCTGGGCCCCAAGAGCCCGCTCGGGATACCGAGAGGCAACAATGCGTTGTGGTACGACGGCGGCCTTCTTTATGCGCCACCGATGCGGTGACACAAACGGCATACGGCAACGCCTCTTGGGGTGAGCAGCGTTCCTGCTTTTGTGACCCGGAGTCCACGATGCTCAAGATCAGCAAGGATGTGTTCGAGTCGGCCGGGCTGACGGATCAGCTTGAGCGTTATTGTCACCTGCTGGAGCTCGAGTTTCGAGACCTGGAACAACATGAACTCTATCAGCTTGTGTTCTCCAGACTCCTAAAACCCGATCCGTTTCGAACGCTGGCAGATGCGGTCGCATGCGGGGACCGGCCAACAATGTTGGGAGCCGATGAACGCGATGCGCTCTTACCGGCTCTCAAGAACTTGTTTGTCCGTCGCGATGCCCCTGTCACTATTATGGATCTTGGCGCCGGCGATGGGCAGACCGTCGCGCTTGCCCTCGACCATGTGCCGGATGGCTCGAGGTTCTATCTCGAAGAGCCCAACGTGTCCTACGCGGGGCACTATGAGAAGTTGATTGAGAGTGTCGGCAGAGATTTGGTGGTTGCAGAGGTTAGCCACGAAACCATCGACGAATACTGCCATCGATTAAACCGCGATGAGACTGCGCACCCAGCGCCCGGCACAGTTGATGTTCTGCTCGCCATACACATGGTCTATTTTGTCTCGGACCTCGCTGCCACCGTGAACTTCATGCTCGACCGCCTTAGGCCTGGCGGACAAGCATTCATCGTCTTCGCCGATGCTAGGCGCGGCTTCACGGGCAAGTGTTTCGCGAACTTTGCAAAGACCGCAGACGCGCAGAGATACCGTGCCCACCAGGCCGCACAACAAGAGCTGGCACATCTCTTTGCGCTCAATGGTGATGGTGCGCGCGGGGCGGCTACGGAGAAACTGCGACAGCGGCTGGGGCGATCGGACGTCGAGGTTGTCGTCAATACCGACCCGACGAGGCTATTCGGAAATGACCTCGGAGACCTTCTGGCACTGGGCTTCCTCACCGGTCTTGGCGGGCTCGCAGGGGATTCCATTCGTGACAAGATCGCCAGCGTCAAAGACCTGATTTCAAGAGACCCGGCCGCCGTTGAACTCGCGCTCGAGACTTCGGGTCCGCGAGAAGGGATGTGGAGCGTATTGGAGCCTCAATACGTAATCGTGATTACACGCCTGTCGCAGTGACGGCGAGCCCACAAGTTCCGTAACTGTGAAAACGCGACACTGATCCCGCGCTGGCGTGACCAATGTGTGGCCAAGCCGCGGATTCATGGCTTCTTAAGCGCGCCAGTTGGTCGAAACCGACCCTGCGCAAACGTCCATGTTTTGAGTGTTATGGCTGGGGAACCTGGATTCGAACCAGGACTAACGGAGTCAGAGTCCGTGGGTAACTGCGAGTTATAGGTGCGAAAACCCTCAGATGTATGGATTCGGAGGGTCAATTGCTGCCCTATTCGGTGCGAACAAGACGAAAACAACGACAGTACATAGTCAACAAAGTGGTCAACAGCGGTATTGCGGGTGCGACAGCAACACGGAGACTTCTTGAACTAGACCGAGATCAAGGCGCGCTTTAAAGAGCAAAGGATGTGGACGGCAGAAGTCGGCCCCGTTTTGCATACGATTATTCCTGATATACCGTTTGCGGATCGGGGCTATCAGGTGTCATGGAAATCGGGCTGGAGGCCCAAGAAATTCGACCCGTTCCCCTACAAGAGCCTTGAAGAGGTCCAAAAGTCGGTGCTGGATCATCTTCGCCCCACTGAAGACCTATAGTCGATCGGTGGCAACATCGCGATGAGTGAGGGAAATACGGATGCTTGAGCGCGATATCGAACAATCAAAGCAACAACGAGCGGGCGGCGATCACTATCGCGCCTATGTCGGGCCACCCAAGCAGTACGACTTCATGGGCGCAACCCAGTTCCGTCTCGTGACGGCGCTCGGCTTGCGTGAGGAGCACCGTTATCTTGATGTAGGCTGCGGCTCGCTCCGCGCCGGGCGCCTACTCATTCCCTATCTCATGCCCGGCCGCTATTACGGCATTGAACCCAACACGCGTCTCTACAAGGACGCGATCGCCGGCGAGCTGGGCCAGGGCTTGATCGACATCAAGCAGCCGGTGTTCTTCGACGACGCCTCATTGGACCTGCGCGTGACGGGCGAGACGTTTGACTTCATCGTCGCGCAATCGATCTTTTCGCACACCGGCCTCGACATGCTTGAGGGCGCGCTTTCAAGCGCAAGAGATGTCCTGGCGCCAAGCGGACAGTTCTTGTTCACGGCGATCACCGAGAGCGCTCCGGGCTTTGGCGAGAGGTCGCCTCTAGGCAGGGACGCGAAGGGCTGGATTTATCCCGAGTGCGTGAGCTTCAGCGAGGACGAAATTACATCGATCTGCAACCGGGCCGGGTTGCAGGCGCAGCGGCTCGCGTGGTTTCATCCCCGGCAAGTCTGGTATCGTGCCGTGACGAACCCGGACATGCTGCTTAACTGCCAGCATGCCAAGATCATGGATGCGGGCCGCGTGCTGTTTGATGATCGGTTTCAAACGCAGGCAGGGCCGAAGAATGACACCCAGCCCAAGCGCGCTTATACATTTTTCAACCTGCGTCACCTGCGCGAACATCTGGCCAAGAACAAAACCAAGCGCATCCGCAAGGAGTGACGATTCGCACGCAAAGAGAACATCTTGCGGGCGTGCAACAAAGTGTGCAACCGCGCACTGAAATGCGATTAGACAACCGGCGCTAAGCTGAGTGGTTGTTTGGCTGGGGAACCTGGATTCGAACCAGGACTAACGGAGTCAGAGTCCGTGGGTCTACCGTTAACCTATTCCCCAATGCGAAGGCTCAGCCCGCAGTTTTCCGCGCAACGCCTCTTGTGGCGGGATTGGAAGGGGGCTGT
>JARFQY010000021.1 GCA_029287535.1 Filomicrobium sp. | reverse complement strand
TCAGGGTACGAACGGCGTGGAGTGAATCGTGCTTTGTCGCGTCGTTCACATGCCGAAAAAAATGCGTGATCATGTCGCATTGTTGCTGGTCGTGCGCATCAAATCCGATCTATGCTTCGCGGCAGTAGAGTAGGTCGGAGTTGTCAGATTCCGATTAAGTGAGACGTCGATTATGTGTGCACAGGTTCTGAAGTTCCGGCAGACGAAGAAGCAGGCGGCAAACGCTGCGAGAGATCCCGTCTCACCGGCCTCCACCAATCATCGCGAGGACCATCCCGACACGTCCGATCTCCAATTTTGGATCGGCGCTTCCGGAGCCCGCTATATCCATACGGTTCACTCGCTGATTGACTGCCCCGAAATCCCGCGCGTCAACTACTTGCTGGTTCGCAAGGAAGAATGCGGTTTCCAGACCGTGCTGGCCGCGGGACACACGACCCATCACGCCCGCTCGCTGAACCTTGCCGAAATCCGCCGGCTTGGCGCGACCTTGGGCGCGAATGAGGTCCACTTGCACATGCTGGCCTCAGATGAGACGCAGGCCAAGGTCATCGAACACGATCTGCGCGCCTCACAACTTCACGCCAGCCTGCCCGCTTCCTCGCCGATGCATCATTGACGACGCCGAACGCTGAGGTCATCTGCTCGCGTCGGGATGCCCCTTAGTTGTCGTCCATCTTCAATGCGGCGATGAACGCCTCCTGCGGTATCTCCACTTTTCCGAATTGGCGCATCTTCTTCTTGCCGGCCTTTTGCTTTTCCAGGAGCTTGCGTTTGCGTGTGATGTCGCCCCCGTAGCACTTGGCTAGAACGTCTTTTCGTAACGCGCGAATTGTCTCGCGAGCGATAATGCGACCGCCGATCGCAGCCTGGACTGGAATCTGGAACATGTGCTGCGGGATCAGGTCCTTGAGCTTTTCGCACATGACGCGGCCGCGGCTATCGGCGCGGCTGCGATGGACAATCATCGAGAGCGCGTCGACGGGTTCCGCGTTCACAAGTATCGACATCTTCACAAGGTCACCGGGCTCATACCCGATGAGCTGATAATCGAATGAAGCATATCCCTTCGAGATCGACTTGAGCCGATCATAAAAATCAAACACCACCTCGTTCAGCGGCAGCTCATAGACCGCCATGGCGCGGCTACCGGCATAGGTGAGGTCTTTCTGGCGGCCACGTCGCTCCTGGCAGAGTTTCAGCACCGGCCCAAGATACTCGTCCGGCACCATGATAGTGGCCTGGATCCAAGGCTCCTCAATGCGGTCTATCTTCACCACGTCCGGCATATCCGCCGGATTGTGCATCTCTGTCATCGTGCCATCGTTCATATAGATATGATAGACGACCGACGGAGCTGTGGTGATGAGGTCGAGGTTGAACTCCCGCTCGAGCCTTTCGGTAATGATCTCCAGGTGCAGTAGCCCGAGGAAGCCGCAGCGAAAGCCAAAGCCGAGCGCTGCTGAACTCTCCGTCTCGAAAGAGAAACTGGCGTCGTTGAGCCTGAGACGCGCCATCGCCTCGCGGAGATCTTCAAAGTCCGCCGCGTCGACCGGGAACAGGCCGCAAAACACCACGGGCTGTGCCGGCCGGAAGCCCGGCAGCGCTTGTTCGCAAGGTTTCTTTTCGTCCGTGATCGTATCGCCCACGCGTGTGTCGGCGACTTCCTTAATGGCGGCGGTGAAAAACCCGATCTCTCCGGGTCCGAGCTGCTGCAGCATCTCCTGCTTGGGCCGGAAAATACCGACCCTTTCGACAGGGTGAACGGCCCCGGTCGACATCAGTTTGACCTTCTGGCCCTTCTTCAAGACACCATCGATGACCCGGACGAGGACGATTACGCCGAGATAGGCATCATACCAGCTGTCCACCAGCATCGCCTGCAACGGTTTGGACGCATCGCCCTTGGGCGGCGGCAGCCGTTCCACGATGGCTTCCAGCACGGCCGGGACGTTTTTGCCGGTTTTCGCGGAAATCGGTATGGCGTCGGAGGCATCAAGACCGATCACGTCTTCAATCTGCTCCTTGACCCGGTCGACGTCGGCGGCTGGCAGATCCACCTTGTTCAGGATCGGAAGGATTTCGAGGTCGTTGTCGATCGCCGTGTATACATTCGCTAGCGTCTGTGCCTCGACGCCCTGCGAGGCGTCGACCACCAAAATGGCCCCTTCGCAGGCAGCCAGCGACCGTGACACCTCGTAGGCGAAGTCGACATGGCCCGGCGTGTCCATCAGGTTGAGCTGGTAGGTTTTGCCATCAGTGTGCGTGTATTCAAGGCGCACTGTCTGCGCTTTGATCGTGATGCCGCGTTCTCGCTCGATATCCATCGAGTCGAGGATTTGCTCTTTCATCTCACGTTCTGTCAGTCCGCCGGTGAGCTGGATGAGGCGGTCCGACAGGGTCGATTTGCCATGATCGATGTGAGCGATGATCGAGAAATTGCGGATATGGGTTGTGTCGGTCATAGGGCGCTGATGTACACCACGGGCAGGAACGGCGCAAAGACCACTTCGACGCGACCCCCTACTGTCGAAACAGGCTCTCGCCTGGGCGTCGCGGGCATTGAGAGAGCCAATGCGGTTTCACTCCTGCAACGCGCGGCGGACCCGCCCGGACCACAGCAAACGCTTGCGCGACGGCAAAACAACCTCCAGCATCATCAGCCCCGAGTAGAATTGCGATGCCCGTCTGATTTTGCAAAACTCGCGGTATGCGTTAGGCAAGCCTCAACTGCCGGTGTTCTTTGACCGGTCAATGGTATAGGACACGAAACGGACCTCAGGATACAAATCGTAGCAAGATACAATCCCAGCGCGAGGAGCAACAATAATGGCGAATTCCGATTTTTCAGGAGCCCAGGGGCTCTCCGACGAGGCGCGGAAGGCCGCAGGAGCTGCCTTTGATGCGCTGGCTCAGTGGCGTGACGAAATGGCGCGCGCCAATGAGAATTATTCTAGCAAGGTTTTCGATCAAATGGCAGAGGCCAGTCGCGCCATGGGGTGGCCGGACGCCATGATTGAATCGGCCCGCAGCCAGATGCAGGAAGCCTCCCGCATGCAGCTCCAGATGATGGATCAGCTGATCGACGCCTGGTCCAAGCAGATCAAGGCTCCGGACATGGGAATGGCCTCACCGACTGATTTCATGGAGCAATTCAAGAAGTTCCAGTCCATGGGCATGGGCGCGCCAGGCGTCGGCCAGATGCCGCCGGGCATGGCCGGCATGGCGATGGCACCATTCCAGATGTGGATGCAGGCCGCCGAAATGTGGCAGCGCAACATGGCTTCCGCCATGTCGATGTGGTCCAACAATCTGAACGACAAGAAGTAACAGGCCCCACTTCGAGATGAGTTTGGCACAAGGTGCGCGGGCTCTACCGCGCGCCATTTTTTGCTGTGGGCAGCGTTCCTTGGCCCTGGCTTGTCACACAATCATACAAAAGACCCGCATCATGCACCCTCAGGCCCGCCGCCTTTGCAACCGCGGTGGTTGAGATTCTGTTGCCTGAGTGAAAAACAGGCGGCCTTCGCCGCCCGAGCTAGACGAGGATGATCCATGGCGAGACTGGTCCACGGTCCTTTGATGATCGCGACAATGTTTGCTGCTGTAGCCACGGTCTTTGTTCCCCTACAGGCGCGGTCCGCTGAGTGCGTCAATAAGGGCCGGTTCTCCACCTGGATGAAGGACTTCAAACGCCAGGCACGCGCGGAGGGAATATCCGAGCGCACCATCTCGCGGGCGCTAAATGGCATTACACTCGACCGAAAGATCATTCGGCGGGATAGGCGGCAGGGGTTCTTCGCCCAGAGTTTCGGGACGTTTTCCAAACGGCTGGCCACCAACCACAGGATCAACGCCGGTCGCCGCAAGATTGAAAAGCGCCGGCAGGTCTTCGAGCGGGCCGAGCGTGATTACGGCGTGCCGCCTGAAGTGATCACCGCCTTTTGGGCCCTGGAAAGCGACTTCGGCATCGGCATGGGCAAGTATTCGATCCTGAGGGCGCTGGCCACACTCGCGTACGACTGCCGGCGCAAGGAACTGTTCACCGGCGAATTGATGTACGCACTCAAGATTCTCGACAAGGGCTGGGTCAGGCCGAGTGATATGATCGGTTCATGGGCTGGCGAGATGGGCCAGACCCAGTTCCTGCCCAAGCATTATCTTGAACACGCCGTCGATTATGACGGCAATGGCACGCGTAACCTCTTCAAAAGCGATGCCGACATCATTGGGACCACAGCCGCTTTCATCAAGCACCTGGGCTGGCGGCCCGGCGAGCCTTGGCTCCAGGAAGTTCGCATTCCATCCAATCTACCCTGGGAGAAGACCGGCCTCGATATCAAGTTGCCGCGTTCGCAATGGGCCGAGTGGGGGGTGAAGGACGCGAAGGGCCGCGCCCTGACGGCCGACGAATTGCAAGCGGCATTGGTGCTGCCCATGGGTCGAAAAGGGCCGGCCTTTCTGGCCTACCCCAATTTCGATGTCTACACACAATGGAACCATTCGCTCAGCTACTGCATCACGGCCGCATATCTGGCAACCCGCATCGGCCGCACTGGTGGGCCAATGCAGGGGCGCGATCGCGACATCCCCAAATTGTCTTTGAACGAGGCCAAGGAGCTTCAACGGCTGCTCCAGCGTCGAGGGTACGACGTCGGCAAGGTCGATGGCATCATCGGTTCAAAGACGCGTGCCGCCGTAAAAGCAATGCAAATCAAATACGGCCTGCCGGCCGACAGTTACCCGACGCCGAGACTGCTTTGGCGCATGCGTGGCTGATGACGGCACGCGTCCCACGTGTCTGGACGGACCTCAAGCCCGCGGCTGAAGCGGGCTTGTGCACCCGCCTGTTTCGTCACCGCGCCGCCAGACCCAGCGACCTCTTGGCGCCATGAGTCTTTCGATCACATTCGCGATCGTGCTCTCGATCGCCATGATTATCGTTGCTGTTTTGACGTGGTTCTACCACGACATGAAGCACCGCGACCTGGACAGCTGGGTTCAATACGGCTTCAGCGTCGAGACGCTGCGTCACGCGGTTCTCTATTACCGGTTCATGGGCATCTCCATGCTCGTGTTCTATGTGTTGTTCACCGTCAGCTGTCTGATGCTGCAGTCGGCGGGATACGCGCTGTTCGTCTATCCCAACGGCGAGCCCGTAGCCGCTGGCCCCGTCGGCGCCGCCATGTTCACGCTCGATCTGGTCTTGAGGGGCGGCTTTTTCGACATCATGGAGCATTTCCAGCTATCGGCCTCACCGCTTCTGATGAACCGCTCCAATACCTGGTTTGTCATCTATTGCTTCGTGTTCAGGATCTACTATGCCTTGACGCTGATGCGCATTTTGGTGTCGTTCATCTGGATCTGGGTGCGGATTGGGCGAGCGCGCCGCTCCCATGGGATCACGGTTGCCAATGAAGGTCTGCGCAGACGCGGTTTGCGTCTTAGATTTCCGCGGCGCAGCAGGTCCCCGTCATCCTGACGAACGAGAGCAGCAAGTGGTAAAGCACTGCGACGATGATTGAAGGTTTGAGCGAATGAAGTTCACGCTGTCCTGGCTGAAGGACCATCTAGAAACAACGGCCACCCTGGATGAGATCACGACAAAGCTGTCCGCGATCGGCCTTGAAGTTGATGGGGTCGAGAACCCAGGCGAGAAGCTCTCGAGCTTCCGCATTGCGCGCGTGCTCGAGGCGAAAAGGCACCCTGACGCAGACAAGCTCCAGGTCCTCCAGGTCGAAGTCGCGCCGGGCCAAAAGCCGGTTGAGGTCGTCTGCGGTGCCCCCA
The DNA here is from genome assembly GCA_029287535.1 of Filomicrobium sp. Classification (GTDB taxonomy): domain Bacteria; phylum Pseudomonadota; class Alphaproteobacteria; order Rhizobiales; family Hyphomicrobiaceae; genus Filomicrobium. Next base: position 8,331 of record JARFQY010000021.1, on the reverse strand, counting down.
ATGCACGTGCCGGGATGCTCGGTGTCTTCGCGCCAATCGGAACCTACGTGCCAGGGCTCGACGTGACCCTCGTTGAACGCCCGGTTCGCGGAGTCGTGTCCAACGGAATGATGTGCTCGGGAGCCGAGCTTGAGTTGTCTGGCGACAGCGAAGGCATCATTGAAGTCGACCAAGCCTTTGCAGCTCAAATTGGCGAGACCTATGTGACCGCGGCCGGACTCGATGACCCCGTTATCGATGTCGGCCTGACACCCAACCGCCCCGACTGCACCGGAGTGCGTGGCATTGCGCGGGACCTCGCCGCCGCCGGCATCGGCACTTTGAAACCAGAACCCGAATTGCCGCCCGTCGAAGGTGACTTCGACTGCCCCATTCCCATCACGCTTGAATTCGCCAAAGGCAAAGAAGACGCCTGTCCCGTGTTCGCCGGCCGGTACGTCAAAGGCGTCAAGAACGGCCCGTCGCCGGCTTGGTTGCAAAGCCGCCTGGAGGCCATTGGCCTCAGGCCTATAAATGCGCTTGTCGACATTACCAACTACATATCCTTCGACCGCGGTCGGCCGCTCCACGTCTACGATGCCGACAAACTGAAGGGGACCGTCCACGCCCGGCTGGGCAAGAAAGGCGAGTCGTTTCTGGGCCTCGACGGAAAGAACTATGACGTCGATGACACGATGTGCGTGATCGCTGACGATAGCGGCCCGCTGGGGCTTGGCGGGGTCATGGGCGGCGAAGAGACCGGATGCACGGAACAAACCGTCAATGTGCTGATCGAGAGCGCCTGGTTCGACCCAATCCGGACGGCCGCGACCGGCCGCAAGACCGGCTTGGTGACCGATGCCCGCTACCGCTTTGAACGCGGCGTTGATCCGGCTTCGGTCAGGCCCGGTCTCGACATGGCGACCGATATGATTTTGAAGTTGGCCGGCGGAAATCCCTCTCGCGCGCGGGTCGCCGGCGCGCCCCCGGTTGCTGATCTGACAATCGAGTTTGACACCGGCCAGGTGGAGCGCCTTACCGGACTGAAGCTCTCCAACGCTGAAATCAAGAAGACCCTGCAAGCCCTTGGTTGCACTGTTTCGGGGACGGGATCGACGCTGGAGGTGGCGGTGCCGAGTTGGCGGCCGGACATCCACGGGGCCGCCGATCTCGTGGAAGAGGTGACGCGCATCGCTGGTGTCGATAATGTTCCCGCAACGCCGTTGCCGGGAGTCACCGGCGTTGCTCGTCCGGTCTTGACCAGCAGCCAGCGGCGCGCCAGCCGTGCCCGCCGGACCCTTGCCGCTCGCGGCCTCGTTGAAGCGGTGACTTGGTCCTTCGTACCTGATTCAGAGGCAACGGCTTTCGGCGGCGGGCAGGATGAGCTGGTGCTCGACAATCCGATTTCCACCGAGATGAGCAACATGCGGCCAAGTCTGCTTCCGGGTCTCTTGACGGCCGCCCAGCGAAATCGCAACCGCGGCTTCGCCGACGTGGCGTTGTTTGAGCTTGGGCAGGCGTATCGTGGGGTGAATGCCACCGACCAGATGCAATGCGCCTCTGGCGTACGCGCTGGCACGGCCGTCTTGACAGGCGGCGGTCGGCACTGGGACTCGCCGGCACGCGAAGCTGGTGTTTTTGACGCTAAGGCGGACGTTGCCGCCGTTCTCGCTGCCCTCGGTCTTGACACGGCGAAGCTGATGAACACCCGCGATGCACCGAGCTGGTTTCATCCCGGGCGCTCCGGTGTAATTCGCCTCGGACCGAAGGTTGCGCTGGCGCATTTCGGTGAATTCCACCCCCGCGCGCTGGCGGACCTGGACGTCGAGGGTCCCGTCGTCGGCTTCGAGATCTTCCTTCACGCCCTGCCGCCCGAAAAGAAGAAGAGCCGAGCCAGGGCCGCTCTCGGCAACGCGGACCTGCTGCCGGTCCGGCGCGACTTCGCCTTCGTGCTGGACAATGGCGTTGCTGCTGGCGACGTCATTCGCGCCGCGCAGAATGCGGATAAGAAGCTGATCTCCGGGGTCAGTGTTTTCGACGTCTTTGAAGGCGGCAAACTCGCCGAAGACGGCAAGAAGTCCCTAGCCATCGAGGTCACGCTACAGCCAACCTCGGCTACCTTGACCGACAAGGAGATCGATGCCGTCTCGGACAAAGTGATTGCTGCGGTTGGTAAGGCAACTGGTGGTGAAATCCGTGGTTGAGGTTGCGGTTTCTCGACACTCGGCCGTCGGACTTATTGCGAGCGGAAGAAAAAGTCATTCAATTCTAGAGGTTATGCCTGTCACACATTCCTGCTAAGGCGGACTGCCGAACGTTAGTTCGGTCGAAAACAGGCATTACGGTTGGAAACGATAATGGAACAACTCATTTCGCTCGCGGCAGGCGCCGGTGGTGGTCTCGTAGGTGGAAATCTCTTCGGCTCTATGTTCCGTGGCAGCGGCCGCGGAGCGAACTCGATCGTCGGCATGCTTGCCGGAGTGATCTGCACCTACCTGTTCGGCGATACGGTCGGTCCGATCGTCGCCGGCCTTGTCGGCACGGGTATCCTCGAACAGATTCTTGGCGGCTTGCTCACCGGTGTTGGCGGTGGTGGTGCCGGTTCGATCCTCTGGGGCATTCTGCGCTCGATCCTGCGCTGAGATCAGCAAACAATCATCCCAATGAGCAGCGGCGCCCGGAGGCAAGACCTTCGGTCGCCGGCTTGCTTATTCACTTGGCCCTACTTCTTGGACTTGAGCTCTTGCTCCAGGGCAGCGATACGCCGGTCCTGCTCGATCGCGTACAGGGTCAGCTCTTCGACCTTTTCCAGAAGTTGCATGGCGAGTTGGCTGATGCCGACGCCCTCTTCGCGCATGGCCGCTGCCGGAGCGATGCCGGGCAGATGACGCTTCCCGGCAATGAAGTCTGCCACGTCGTCGAGTGCGGGCAGCTGATAGTCGGCCGCGAAAACGTGGTCTGCGCCTTTTAAGTTTTCGCCCTTGATCTTGATTTCTCCCGACCCGCCGATGATCTCGACGGTTGTTGAACCACTCGCATCGTTGGCCCGGATGTTTCCGTCATGCGCCTCCAGCTCGATCCGGCACACGCCCGACGACGTTGTCATCATGATATCACCGTCGTGCCCGTTGCCGCCGAGCGTGACGTTGCCTTCGCCGCCGTCGAGGTGGACCGTTGGCTGGCCGCTGTGATCGATGAGGACGATGTCGCCATCGGCGCCGTTGCCGCCGAAAGTTCCGTTGCCTTCGCCGCCATCGATGTGGACAGTCAGCTGCCCGCGCGCGTCGACCAACGCCAGATCACCCTCCGCACCGTTGCCGCCAAGGATGATATTGCCGTCTCCACCATCAAGATGAATGGTCTGCTGGCCCTTGCCGTGTAACAGCGTGATATCACCGACACTGCCGTTGCCACCCAGCCAAACATTGCCCTCTCCGCCGTCGATGTGAACGGTCTGCCGCCCGCGTCCATTGACAAGCGTGATGTCGCCCTCGCTGCCGCTGCCGCCGAGCAACAGGTTTCCTTCGCCGCCATCCAAGGTAACCGTCTGCTTGCCGCGATGATCAAGCAGCGTTATATCGCCCTGGCTGCCACTGCCGCCAAGCGTGATGTTGCCCTCTCCGCCGTCAATATGCACGGTCTGCCGTCCGCGCTCATTGATGAGGCCGATATCACCTTCCGCACCGTTGCCACCGAGGATGATGTTGCCGTCTCCACCGTCGATATGCACGGTCGGACGGTCCATGCCGTTGAGCAGCGCAATGTCGCCTTGTGCGCCGTCCCCGCCAAGAACGATATTGGCCTCACCGCCATCGATATGCAGCGTTTGCTTGCCGTCAGAGTTCAGCAGCGCGAAATCACCCTCGCTTCCGTTACCTCCCGCGATGAAGTTGGAATTTCCGCCGTCAATGTGAACGCACGGTTGTCCGTCGGCGTTGAACAACCGAATGTCGCCGTTCGCTCCACTACCGCCAAGATGAGCGTTGCCACCAGCACCGTCGAGTTCGATTGTGACCTCACCGCGCTTTCCGCCGAGCTTCAGCGACCGGTCGAGTTTCGCCATAACAACGTCCTCCCACGCCAGCCAATCTCCACGTCTCGCGCAGCCATGGCAGCGCGGACCATGGCATCTGGAGCGAAGACTAACGGAGATCATTCGTGCCCGCTGTCCCGGAACGGGACGTGGTTAACGCTTTGAAATGGCAGGCATCGAACCGCCTGTCCTTGGCACTATCCCGACGACCCGCCGGAAATTGTCGGCTTGTCGAGGACCGAAAAGCCGTAGTGCTTCAGCCAGCGCAGGTCGGCGCCGAAAAACGCGCGCAGGTCCGGAATGCCATACTTCAGCATTGCCATTCGGTCGATGCCCATGCCAAACGCGAAGCCTTGGTAGACATCAGGATCAAGCCCGCAGTTTCTCAGCACGTTGGGATGGACCATGCCGCAGCCGCCGATTTCCAGCCACTCACCAGGCTTGCCGATCGCGTCCGCGCCAATGTCGATCTCGGCGGAAGGTTCCGTGAAGGGGAAGTGCGAGGCGCGAAAGCGCATCTTGACTTCGTCCACCTCGAAGAATGCCTTGCACATCTCGATGAGCACCCACTTCAGATGCCCCATGTGCGTTTCCTGGTCGATCACCAGCGCTTCGATCTGGTGGAACATCGGCGTGTGCGTTTGGTCGGAGTCGCAGCGATAGACCCGCCCCGGGGCAATAATCCTGATCGGTGGCTTTTGCTTGAGCATCGTGCGGATTTGCACGGGTGAGGTATGCGTGCGCAAGACCAGCCGCGACCCGTCCTCATCCGGCTTGAAGTAGAACGTGTCATGGTCTTGCCGCGAGGGATGCTCCTCGGGAATGTTGAGCTTGGTGAAGTTATAGTCGTCGCTCTCGATGTCCGGACCTTCGGCAACCGAAAAGCCAAGGTCGGCGAAAATCTCCGCCAGCTCGTCCATCACTTGTGAAACCGGGTGAATTCGTCCCTCGGCTTGTGGGCCGGGCCGTACGGGAAGTGTGATGTCGGCCGTCTCTGAGGCAAGGCGTTTTTCGAGCGCGATCTCTTCAAGGGTCGCTTTGCGGCCCTCCAGCGCTTCCGTAACGCGGGTTTTCACCTGGTTTACGGACTGCCCGAACGCCTTACGCTCGTCTGGTGCCAGCGAACCAAGACGCTGCATTTGTTTTGAGACCATACCCTTTTTGCCAAGGGCACCGATGCGCACCTCTTCGAGAGCATTGAGGTCTCCGGCGGCGTCGATCGCCTTCAGAATATCCGACTCGAGGGTCTCAAGGTCGCTGGTTTCAGTCATGGTCCATGCAACGCTCTAAGCGGGGTTGAGACGGGAGCGGACGGACCCGTGGCCCTTCCGCGCGACGATATGCCGGAATGTGTAACGGCATATTGCGCTCCGCTAGCCCGCCGCGCGGGCTGGGTCAAACCGTGGACGTTTGTGCCTTGGCGACAGCGTCCTGCGCCTGACTGACGAGCGCCTTAAAGGCCGCCGCATCGTGCACCGCGATGTCCGCCAGCACCTTACGGTCAACTTCGATCCCGGCCTTGTTGAGACCGTCGATAAATCGTCCGTAGGTCATGTTGTTTTCGCTCGCATCGCGCACGGCGGCATTGATGCGCTGGATCCAAAGCGCCCGGAACGTGCGCTTGCGCCGCTTGCGGTCGCGGTACTGATACTGCAGTGCCCGTTCGACGGCTTGCTTGGCGACGCGGATGGTATTCTTGCGACGGCCGCGATAACCCTTCGCGGCGCCGAGGACTTTCTTGTGCTTTGCGTGTGCGGTCACGCCGCGTTTTACACGTGCCATGGTTCTTGCTCACTTTATACTGGCGTATTGACGGAAACCGGTATGAAGGCCGGTGCGAGGAGGCTGCAATCAGCGATTGTAGGGCATGTACTTCTTGACGATTCTCTCGTCAGCGTCGCACAGCACCGCCGTCCCCCGCGCATTGCGGATGAACTTGGCGTGCCGCTTGATCATGCCGTGCCGTTTACCGGCCTGAGCCACCTTGACCTTTCCCGTCGCCGTAAACTTGAACCGTTTCTTGGCGCTGGATTTTGTCTTCTGCTTGGGCATTTCGCTCTTCTCCTTATGAGGCTCTTGGTGTGCTTGGTTCCGCGGTGCCGGCCGCAGGGCCGTCGTGCGCGCTCCAAGACCTGCTCATCGAGCCAATTTTCTGAAGCATAAAAGCCGCCACGGCATGCCCCGCCGGGCGGCTAGAAGCGCGTTATATACAGTGGTGCACCCTCCATTGCAACCTACAAGCGTGGTGCCGCGTATCTCCTGATCGTCCGGCGCCCGCAGACTCCTTCAGCGGCGTTGCCGCGCGTCTTTTCACGCGCAATCGAGCTGTGCTAACGACCAAGTCGAGGGGGTGGCGGACCACTGGCTGGCCAAATCGAGCGGAGGAGTAGCAATGGATTTCATGGACTTTATTCAGGCCAACTGGGCCGTTCTGACCACGGCCTTTCTGGGCGCGTTCATTATCGATTATTTCGCCAACATACTCTCTTTTGAGAACCGTTTCGTCAGCGCCGTCGTCACAGGTTTGCTGCTCATTGTTATAATATGGGGCACGCTGATCCTGATCGGCGATGACGTCGCGATGCAGCCTCTTATGATGGCGGGTGCGCTGATGTTCGTGGTTGCGCTCTTGGGAAACATCCTCTCGTTCGGCAACCGCTTCACGAACGCTCTGGTGACCGCGATCATATTCATTATCCCGTTTGCGCTCGGGCTGTATTACGTCCTCGGCCCGTATGTGGGATCGGTCACCTATTGAACGCGATCAGGCCGCAACGCCGAATTCGATTCTCAGCTCTTTTGTCATGCTAAGCCCGACCATGGCGTGCCCGCCGGGCAGGCCCACGACCACCGGCAGTCCTCCGCGCCATCCAGACTTGCGGTAAAACGGGATGCCGCTAAGCGTTGCGTGCAGCGCCGCGGTCTGGAAGCCATGCGCTCTGATCTCCGCCTCGATGCGCGTCATCAGCACGCTGGCGACACCACGCCTTGCTGCATTGGGGTGGACAAACACACTACGTACCGTCGCAACAGGCCCGCTGGGCTCAGCGTCCATCCGTTTCAATGTGCCATGGTAATGGGGCACCTCCGGCGACCAGCCGCCCGAGCCAAGCAGCACGCCGTTGCTTTCGGCAACGAAATAGCCTTGGCCGTCGAGCAGCGTCAGATCCAACGGGCCTTGAGTAATGAACGCTTCTAGCACTTCAGGGTCGTAGAACGCCCTTGCCAGGCGACGCAGCGACAGCGCGTGCATGGCAATAAGATTGCCGGCATCCGCGCGATTGGCGGTTCTGATTTTGATGGGCATCATGGTTTCTGGCCTCGCGGTTCGCGCCTCGCCAGCATTCGCAATACTGTGGGCAACGCAAAAACGGCGCTCTGCAGAGCAGAACGCATGCATGCGCTGATTTTGATCGAGGGAAGGAGGCTCGGCTGTTCCGCCGGTGACAGTCCCGTCCGGGCCCCAACAAAGTGAGGTTATCGAGGCCCAGGACCGGTCTTCTCGTCGTTGATTATCTCGGCGCCAGCACCATCACCATCTGGCGGCCTTCCAGTCGGGGTTCGCTTTCGACTTTTGCGATCTCTTCGACCTCGGCCTTGACCCGCTCCAGAACTTGTCGGCCAAGCTCCTGGTGAGCCATCTCGCGCCCACGAAAGCGCAAGGTCACCTTGACCTTATCTCCGCCTTCGAAGAACCGCTTTATCGCGCGGACCTTCACATTGTAGTCGTGATCATCAATAGCCGGACGCATCTTGATCTCTTTGATCTCGACGGTCTTTTGCTTCTTGCGTGCCTCGGCAGCTTTCTTTTGCTGCTCGAACTTGAACTTGCCGTAGTCCATGATCTTGCAGACGGGCGGCTCCGCGTCAGGAGAAATCTCGACCAGATCAAGATTGACGTTTACGGCGCGCTCAAGCGCTGCATTCGTGTCGACGACGCCGACGTTTTCTCCAGTTTCGTCAATCAGGCGCACTTCACGCGCGCGGATGGCGTCGTTAGTTTTGGGTCCGGCTGGCTCACGCGGCAGCGCGGAACGGTGTGGGCGGCGGATGGCATTTCTCCTTTTGTAGCCACAAGAAGGTCTTGAACTGACGTTCGCTACGCAGCCCAACGAAGGCGCTGCTGCAACTCGATCAGCTATGAGAGTCGTTCGCAAGAGATTCTGTAAGAAGCCTCTGCAAGTCAATAGCCGAGAAGGTACACCGCAGGATTATGAACGGCTGGAACTAAGAAAACTTTGCTTTAATTGGCTTTGCAGCAGTTCATCGTAAACGGCAAGCGTCTTGGTTTTCATGGCATCGAGCGAAAACTGCTCGGC
>JARFQY010000010.1 GCA_029287535.1 Filomicrobium sp. | reverse complement strand
GGACATACGCGCTGGGCGACCCACGGCAAACCGACCGAATCCAATGCCCACCCACATATGTCCGAGACCGTCTCGGTGGTGCACAATGGCATTATTGAGAATTTCCGGGCGCTGCGTAGGGAGCTCGCGGCCAAGGGACACCTGTTCGACAGCGATACTGATACCGAGGCTGTCGTTCACCTCGTGACCGAGGAACTCAGGCAGTGTGGAGACCCCGTGGAAGCCGTGCGAGTCGCCGTTGGCAAGCTCGAAGGTGCGTTTGCCCTCGGAATTGTGTTCGCCGGCCATGACGATCTCATGATCGCGGCGCGACGCGGTAGTCCGCTGGCGATCGGACACGGCAACGAGGCCATGTATCTGGGTTCGGACGCCATAGCACTGGCGCCCTTCACCGATGAAATCACATACCTAGAAGAAGGCGACATCGCTGTGCTGAGGCGGGCGGGTGCCGAGATCTTCGATGCGAGCGGGAATGCGGTCTCGCGGCCGTCGATCCGGTCGCAAGCGAGTTCTTTTCTGGTGGACAAGGGAAACCACCGGCACTTCATGGCCAAGGAGATCCATGAACAGCCGGAGGTCATCAGCCACACGCTGTCGCGCTACATCGATATGGCTGAAGCCCGTGTCGACTTTCCGGAACTCGGGATTGATCTTGGCAACCTGTCACGCATTACGATCTCGGCCTGCGGTACGGCCTATTACGCTGGCCTTGTCGGCAAGTACTGGATCGAGCGGTACGCGCGGGTGCCGGTCGAAATCGACGTGGCTTCGGAGTTGAGGTATCGGGAAGCCCCGTTGCCCGACGGGGGGCTATCGCTGTTCATTTCGCAATCGGGCGAGACGGCGGACACGCTTGCCGTCCTGCGCTACTGCAAAGCCCAGGGGCAACGCATCGCATCGATCGTCAACGTCCAAACATCGACGATTGCCCGGGAGTCGGACGTGGTTTTGCCAACTCTCGCCGGTCCGGAGATCGGGGTGGCTTCCACCAAGGCTTTCACCTGTCAGCTTGCTGCGCTGGCGGCATTGACTTTGATGATCGCACGGGCCCGCGGAACTTTGTCCTCGGAACTCGAGCAGGAGCTTGTACAGGGGCTTTTGGAGGTTCCCCGGCATATGGCGGAGATCATGGCCGACGAGTCGCAGTACGAGCAACTGGCCCATGAACTGTCAAAGGCGCGCGACGTCTTGTACCTGGGGCGGGGGATCAATTATCCGCTGGCTCTGGAAGGAGCACTGAAACTCAAGGAAATCTCGTATATCCATGCGGAAGGGTACGCCGCCGGTGAGCTGAAACACGGGCCGATTGCTTTGATCGATGAAGACGTCCCGGTGATCGTTGTGGCACCCGAGGACAGCCTTCATGACAAGACGGTTTCCAATGTTCAGGAGGTTGCAGCACGGGGCGGCAAGATCATTCTGATCTCCAACGGGAACGATGATGCCGCCGGGTGTGATCTTATGGCCCACATTAAAGTGCCCGATGGGCACCCCTTCACGCATCCCATTCTGTATGCGGTGCCCATTCAGCTGATTGCCTATCATACCGCTGTATTCATGGGCACAGACGTCGATCAGCCGCGGAACCTAGCCAAGTCCGTGACCGTCGAATAGGTTTGTTTTTGGGGGCGAAATGCAGCGATCGGTCAAGAATTTGCCGAATCTCCTTGCATTTACTACGTTGCAGAGTCTGAGCTGACCGTGCATGGGGGTATTCCATTTGCACAGGTGTGTATCAAGCCTCTGAAATGAGGTGGAATTCGCCTTCGGTGGGGCAGACCAGATGTGCTCGTTTGGTCTGCAAAACGACAGTCTTGCTCCAGAGACGGGGGACGTCCGGCGATGACAGGTGCGGTTAGACCGCTAATGCGCTTTGTGACTATTTTCGCGGCCTTGGCTGTGGGAGGCGGATGGCCTCTGCAAAGCGTCGATCAGGCGTTAGCCCAGTCGGTGAGCAAGCCCAAGCCGGTTGACGGGCGGAAGACGGTCATTTCCGGAATTAAGGCCTACGAGGCCGGGCGCATGGACCAAGCGGTCTCCACGCTGAGCAAGGCAATCTCAGGTGGAGGATTGTCCTCACAGGATTTGGCCAAGGCGCTTTATTATCGCGGGCTCGCGCATCAGAAATCAAAGCAATCGGCGCAGGCAATCGCTGACCTGACAAGCGCAGTATGGATGAAGGGCGGGCTGAGTCCGAACGAGCAACAGGCAGCTCTAGCGGCGAGATCCAAGGCTTATGGGGCGGTGGGAGTGAGTGACCCGGGCCCGCCTGGTCAGAGCATAGGTCAGCCGGCGCCCGCCGCGCCACCGGCTCGCTCGGCGCCTGCGCCCGCACAGACCGCTCAGGTGGCGGCGAAGCCGAAGGCCACGCCAACAGCTCCGGTACAGCCGAATCCTGGATTCCAGACGCAGACGAAGCCGAAGACCGCGCCAAAGGCAGCGGTACAGCCCAGTTCTGGATTCCAAACTCAGGTGAAGCGGAGTGCGAATACAGCGCCGACCGCAAGCGCGGAGCCAGCGGCTTCGTCAAGCAACCCGCTTTCGGGGGTCGGCAGTTTCTTTTCCAATATCTTCTCTGGCGGATCGACGGCTTCCGCGCCGCAAGCGCCGGTAAGCGCTCCGGCATCAAGTCCGGTCGCGGTTGCTCCGGTTCCTGTTGCTCCGGTGGCATCGACTCCCCGCGTGGCCAAGGTTCGGACGCCTCCTGCGGTCGTGGCGCCAGTGCAGCCAGCGGCTGTCAAGCCGAAAAAGCCTGATGCTTCGCCACCTGTCACGCCGTTCCAAACGACATTGGCGCGGGCGCCAACTCCACCAGCGGCAACTGCGCCACGGCGCGCGGCACCAACGGTTCGCGCAGCGCCACCGAGTGTGACACTTGCAGCGAAACCGTCCGCTCCAGTCGCACCAAGGGCGGCGCCGATCAAAGAGCGAACGGTCGCAGCGGCGCCGGTTGTGGCGCCCGCAACTCAACAGGCACCTCCAACAAATCCGAGATCCGCGCCTGCGTCTCGGTACCAACCTCTCACCAACAAGGGAGTTAGGCTTTCCTCCTTGGAGGACCTAACCAACGATACTGTCGGCAGTTTCTTCTCGAACGTATTCGGAGGAAACGGGTCGAACACTTCGGCATCTAACGGCGCGCAGTCTGGAACATCGAATACGGCTGTTTCGGCGTGGAGTAGCGGTCAAAACGCGGGAGGAAGCAATTCAGGCTCTCCGCCACGGGCTATGCCCTCAACGACGGCCTCAATCGGTGGGGCGTCCGGTGGCTATAGGCTGCAAGTCGCTGATGTCCGATCACGGGCCGTGGCCGAGAGACTGGCCAACGAATTGCGCTATAAGCACGCTGCATACATCGGCGGACGACTGCCGAGAATCAGCGAGAAGGTCTATGGCAATATGGGAACGTTCTATCAGGTATCGGTCGGTCCCTATGCCAGCCAGTCGGAGACCTCGCCTATTTGCGCGGTTATCAAGTCCGACGGATATGACTGCGTCCTGGTGAAGAATTAACAGCCACCCCTGTGTGGTTGAATTCTCGTCCCTACGAAAGTTGGATGGGCAGGGGCTTCTTGCGCGACCTCACCCATGTGATCATCGAGCGTGTCGCTGCCGCTGGCAGGCGGACGTTGGATGGCAAGACGAGGGGGAATGTCTGAAGGTTTGGAGCAAGAGACCCACAAAGGTGATCTTCCTGGGCCGTTTGCAGCCGAGCCCAAGCGTGGTTTCACCTCGCATCTTGGGGCTCGCCTACGCAACTACTTCCTCACCGGGCTTATTATCGTCGGACCCGTGACCATCACGATCTATATCGTCTGGTCGTTCATCAATTTCGTCGATGCCTACGTCAAGCCATTCATTCCGGACAGATACCTTCCCGAGACCTATTTGCCGTTCGCGGTGCCGGGGATCGGGCTGATCTTCGGAGTTGTCGGACTTATGCTGATCGGTGCCTTGGCTGCCAACCTGCTCGGGCGGTCATTGATCAGTGGTGCTGAAATGATGGTCGAAGGCATGCCGATCGTGCGCAATGTTTATCGTGCGTTGAAGCAGGTCTTCGAAGGCGTCATCTCCACGGCAAGTGCGAAACAGAGCTTCCAGAAAGTCGGTTTGGTCGAATTTCCCTCGAAGGGCTTGTGGTCACTTGTTTTCGTGACCAGTGAATCGACCGGCGAGATCAACATGAAGGCGGCAGATGGCGGACGGGATCTTGTCGGCGTGTTTATGCCAACGGGAGTGGTGCCACCGACGGGGTTTATATGTTTTGTTCCGCGAGATGAGATCACGGTACTGGATATGACCGCGGAAGATGCCGCCAAAGTCATCATCTCCGCCGGGATGGTAGTGCCGGAGTATCAAGCCAAGCTCAAGGAGGCGGCTGAGGCGAAGACTACGACCTGAGGGCAATCAACATTTGGCCAACCCCAGAGTCATTGCTTCTGATGAAAATCCACTTGCTTTGGTTCAGGCGTTATCGGGCATGTTTTTATGCGCCAACCTTCCTAAAGTCGGTTGGGCGGCGCCCGATAACGGGGTCTGAATAGGCGCGAAGTTGGACGGGTGCTCCCTGCGCCAACCGGCCTGAAGTTGGTTGGGCTTTCTTGGTGCGCC
>JARFQY010000002.1 GCA_029287535.1 Filomicrobium sp. | reverse complement strand
TTGAAAGGTTCCGAGATCTCAACACGTGCATGGATTTGCCCCAGCTTCCGAACGCAGGCCTTGAGCCCATCAGCGATCTCGCCTTGGGACCAGACATCCGGCGGAGGCTCAATTCGGGCCGGTTCACTTGGCGCTTCTTTTTTCGGTTTTCCACCAGGTTTGGTCTTGGAGGTACGGGGCTTGTGCCAAGGCGCGAGCGCCGGCGGAGGTACATCAGTCTTGGCGCCGGCACCGCCAGGTTTGGCAACGACGGCTGCTGTGAGCGCGGCGAGGATCACGCCGCAAGTGCCAGCAAGCGTCATACATGGCCAGAGCCCTGCAGAATTGTGATCGGCCAAGTCCTCTCCCCCTCGATCACGCCGCCTCGATGCCCGCCTAGCCCGACATTCCGGCCAGTTCGACGACACCACGCAACAATGGTATCTGAAATCGCCGAAATAATGGACCAAATACACCTGTACAAAGTAGCTTTAGGGAGACGTCATGGCCGAAAAGCCCACCTTGTGGATCACACGCAAGCTTTCAGAAGCCACGGAAACGCGGGCTGCTCAAGATTATGACGTCCAACTCAACCCGGAAGACCGGGTCTTCAGCGCCGATGAGATCATCGCGAAGAGTCATGAAGTTGACGCCATTCTCCCTTGCCACTCCGAGATATTCAGCGCGGACGTGGTGGCGCGGATGTCGGATCGCGTGAAGATCATCGCCAACCACTCGGTAGGCGTCGACCATTGCGACCTTGCGGCCTTGAAGGCCAAAGGCGTGGTTGTCACCAATACCCCCGATGTCCTTTCCGATGCGACGGCGGAGATTGCTCTGTTGTTGATGCTGGCGGCGGCACGGCGTGCAGGTGAAGGCGACCGGTTGGTGCGTGCCGGGCTTTGGGATTCCTGGAGTCCGGCGTTCATGGTGGGCACGCAGATGACCGGCAAACGTCTCGGCATCGTGGGCTTGGGGCGAGTCGGGCGAGCCTTTGCAAAACTCGTGCAGGGCTTCGGGATGGAGATCCACTATTACAACCGCAAGCCCTTGCCCCAGGAGCAGGCCGGTGACGCGGTCTATCATGCCACCATCGAGGACCTCCTCCCGCAATGCCAGTTTGTTTCCCTGCATTGCCCGGCCACGCCGGAGACCTTCAATTTAATGAATAAGGAGCGTTTGGCGCTGCTGCCCGATGGCGCGGTCCTGGTCAATACCGCGCGCGGGACGCTGATTGACGAATCCGCCCTGATCGATGCGCTACGCTCGGGCAAGCTGGCAGCGGCGGGCCTGGATGTCTTCCACACCGAGCCCGGCGGCAACCCCGAATTGGCCAAGCTCGATAACGTCTTCATGCTACCGCATATCGGCAGTGCCACCCGCGAAACCCGCGATGCCATGGGCTTTCGCGCGCTCGACAATCTTGACGCGTTTTTCGCGGGCCAGGAGCCGCGCGACCGGCTGGTCTAGTGTCGGTCTGGGGCCGGGGTCTTGAAGGTGTTTTTGAGGCCCTCCGCACCGATGAAGACGGCCAGGACCTTGGCGGGTAGGGACCCCGTGTTCGTGCCGTCATGCGGCAGGTTGACGGCTTCAATGAGTGCGTCGCCCTTCTTATAGACGCGCTCTCCTTGCGGGCCGTAGTCGACCTTTAGCTCGCCCTCGAGAATGTAGGCGAATAGCGGAACGCCATGGCTATGCCAGCCGGTTGTTGCTCCAGTAGGCACGGTGACGATCGCTGCTGTCACTTTGGCCGGCTTTTCTGTTGGATAGCGAAGCGGCTCTCCGATGACCGTCTTACTGGTCGATAAGAGAACGTCGACCTTCAACGCGGGCTCCCGCGCACTCGTAAGTCCGGCCCAAAAGCATAGTGCGCTCCAAGCTGCGACCGCGAGCACCGGCCCGGTCGTTCGCATAGTCCTCATCTTCGTGCTCCCCTTATTCGCAGGCCCCTACTGGGACAGCATTGAGTAGGCGATCGCCACCAGGGCCAGTGCGCCAACCCATAGTGCCAACCGGCCCCACCAGCCCGCCCGGGCTTGCTCCTTGGCCATGTCGCGGATCACCGCCTTATCGAGCCGCGCCCCATTCTTCGCGATCGTATCGATGGCATCCAGCGTACCTTTTGCCCGCTGCGCCAGCCTGGGCATATCGGCGACGACCCTGCCCAGATCACCGGCCCCTTCGCTGGCTTGGCGCAGCTGTCCGGCAATGCCGAGATTTTGCTCCACCCACTCGCGCGCTACCGGCTCGGCCGCTGTCCACATGTTGAGGTGTGGGTCGAGCGAACGTGCCACGCCCTCCACAATCACCATGCTCTTTTGCAACAAGATGAGCTCTGGGCGCGTCTCCATATCGAAAAGCTCGGTGTAGGCGAACAGCTGGCCTAGTAGATCAGCCATCGAGATTTCTTCGGCCGTGCGGCCGTGGATGGGTTCGCCGATGGCGCGCATCGCCTGCGCGAAGGTTTCGATGGAATGATGCGGCGGCACATAGCCGGCTTCAAAGTGGATCGCTGAAGCACGCCGGAAGTCACGCGTAATCAGCCCGTGCAGAATTTCGGCGAGGAATTTACGCTCGATATGGGACAGCCGCCCCATGATGCCGAAATCGACGGCAACGACCGTCCCGTCGTCCTCAATAAAAAGATTGCCTTGATGCATGTCGGCATGAAAGAAGCCATCGCGCATGGCGTGGCGCAGGAAGGTCCGCAGGATCTTCAAACCAAGCGCCCTGGGATCGTGTCCCGCAGCTATCAGCGCCTCTTTGTTCGCGACTGGAATTCCATCGATCCACTCAAGCGTTAGCACCCTTTTTGAGGTCCGCCGCCAGTCGACTTCCGGTACCCGGAAACCGGTGTCGTTGACGATGTTGTCGGCCATCTCCGAAATGGCTGCAGCTTCCAGCCGCAGATCCATTTCGAGTTCCGTTGTTCGTTTCAGGTTGTCGACAACGGCAATCGGTTTCAGCCTGCGTGACGGAGCGTGGAAACGTTCGATCTGCTGCGCGGCGAAATAATAGCTGGCCAGGTCGGCGCGGAAACGACGCTCGATGTTGGGCCTGAGGATCTTGACCGCCACGCTGTGGCGTTCACCGCTGACGGGATCGGCGACCTCGGCCTTGTGCACCTGAGCAATTGACGCTGCAGCGACCGGCCGGCCGAACGATACGTAATGGTCCTCGACCTTGCCGTGTAGCGCATCCTCGATGGCGCGGCGCGCTTCCTTCATTGAGAACGGTGGCAGCTTGTCCTGCAGGAATGAAAGGTCGTTTGCCAGACCGCTTCCGATAACGTCCGGCCGGGTCGCAAGGAACTGCCCGAGCTTGATGTAGGAGGGCCCAAGTGAGGCTAGGGCATCCGAAATGCGCCGTTCTCGCGGCTTACCTATGCGAAAGGGCCAGGTTATCAGGGTGACGGGCAGCGTCGCGATCCGCGCCAGATGCAGCACGAATGGCACGCGCATGCCCTGCGGCCAGAATCGCACGCCGTGCTGGGCGAGAACGAGTCCTGCCCGCATCAGCCTCAGGCTATGAAGGAGCGCACCGCCCATGGCGTGGATTTCAACTCCGCTGTCTGGAAGGAACAAAGACGAGCCTACGCAAATGACTGCTCAGGACTGCGCCGTCAAGTCCGGTCGACAAACAGCCCTACCAAACGCTCTTGAACATGGGGCGTTGCTGGAGCTTTGCTTGCGGATTCCAATCTGTGATGGCATTTATCCGGGAACCAGACCCCAGGGAGCGCGCCTTGCCGAAGATGGTTGAGAATTTCGCCCGTGAAATAGGCGCCGCAGACATTGCCGGTCGCTTGGACGCCCCGGCGTTTCATCGCAACAACGGCCCGCTTCGCGATGTGCTGAAACCCCTCTTGCAGGATCGTGAGGGGGACATTCTTGAGATTGGCGCCGGTACGGGTCAGCATGCCGTCACCTTCGCCTCTGAATTCGCAGATTTGGCGTTCTGGCCGAGCGACCCGCTCGCCGAGCATGTTGCCAGCATCGATGCCTGGCGCAGATTTTCCGGGCTGCCAAACATCAAGCCCGCCACACTCCTGGATGTGTTGGAGAAGCCCTGGCGGCTTGCGGGCGGTGAGATCGCCGCCCAAAGCCTGGCAGGCGTGATTTCCATCAACGTCGTTCACATCGCGCCATGGCCGGTCGCCGAATCTGTTTTCGATGGCGCTCGCAAGTACCTCGCGCCGCAAGGCCTGCTGATCTTCTACGGTCCATTCAAGAAGGACGGTCGTCACAACTCGCAAGGCAACGCCGATTTCGATGAGGCACTGCGGGCTCGCAATCCTCAATTCGGCATCCGCGACCTGTCCGACCTGTCGGCTTGCGCGGCCGCCAACGGATTGCACCTAAGCGACGAGATTACGATGCCCGCCAACAACCGGACGCTGGTCTTTCGGCGCCATTGACCTTCAGGGGACAAGGCCGGCACGTAATCTGACTTAAGTCAAGGATCGGCTGTTGCCTGATCGCGTCGCATGACGTTCAGTGTCCATAGCTGTAAGTCAAAATTGTTGCCGATTGGAAGAGGACCGCGTCATGGCTGAGACAAAGAAAGAGCAATGGCCAGAAGTTCGCGAGATAACCATCAACGATCTCGTCGATGTGTTGGGCGCCGGTGTCAGGGATTTCCGCGCCGCCCCTCAGTATGGCTTGTTCTTTGCCGGTCTGTACGTTGCCGCGGGTTGGTTGCTGATCGCGCTGCTGTTCTATTTCGGCCTGCCCTACTTGGCCTATCCGCTGGCCATGGGTTTCGCGTTGATCGCCCCGTTCGCCGGCGTCGGCTTTTATGCCGTCAGCGAGCATTTGGAGCGTGGCAAGCCGTTGTCCTGGGGCAGCATCTTCGCGTCCATCTGGGACGCCGCCAAGCGTGACGTCCGCTGGATGGCGCTGGTTACCGGTTTCGCGCTCGTGATCTGGATGGACATCGCGGCATTCTTGTTCTTCGGCTTCATGGGCTTCAACGGCATCGGCGATGACTTCATGGAGCAGCTGCTGACGACGCCATCGGGGATCACCTTCCTGTTCCTTGGCAACATATCGGGCGCGCTGATCGCACTTTCCATATTCTCCATATCGGTGATTTCGTTTCCGATGCTTTATGACCGCGATGTCGACTTTGTCACCGCCATGGTCACCAGCGTCCGGTTGGTGACCAAGAACCCTGTTCCGATGATCGCATGGTGCGTCCTCATTGGCATCTTGACGGGGATCTCGCTGATGTCGGTGTTCGTCGGCTTTTTGGTCGTGCTGCCAGTCATTGGCCACGCCAGTTGGCATCTTTACCGGCGCGGTGTTGAACCCGCCGCCGTCGCGGAACCGCCCGAGGCTGTCGCTACTGCGGGCTAGTATCAACCGGTTAGAATCAAAATGAGCTAAGGCTTCCCACGATGTGTGCGAGTCGGTTACCGTTCGTACAACCCAACATCAGGAGGCGGCCATGGCCGACAAGACAACGCTGGTTCTGCCAGGGAACCGTTTTTCCGTACCGAAGTTTTTCAAGCGCATCGTGCAGGTGACACTGGCCGTCGCCTTGACGTCGCTTGTGGCGCTGGCGGTGATCGGCGGCAATGCCATGCTCACCGACAAGAAGGGCCGCCTGTTCAGAGGCGTCGACCAGTGGCTCGCCTTCATCAATCGCCCCGACATCATCGCCACCATGGTCCTCACGGCCATCGTCACAGTGTTGCTGGTCTACTGGCAACGCGACCAGGAACGGGGACGCTAGGGCGTCCCCACCCTCAAAAAGCAGCCCGGCCGCGGGCACCGATGAAGGCCAGCGTGTCTTTGTCTGGGTTGTTGGCCGGGTCGAAGATGAGCTGCAGGTTCGGCGTCAGCGCCAGCACGTCGGTCACCTGCCAGCGGTAGAACATCTCGGTTGAAACCTGCTCGCGCGGGTCCGCGCCGAACGGTTTGCCCCAGCCGACACCAATACCGAACACATCGGTGTTTTCGAAACGGATGCCGACGCCGCCCGCGACGCTCTGGCGATAAAGCGCGGCCCCGCCTTCCGAGTAGCCGGCGCGCAGGAACGGCAGCCACCTGTCGCCGATGAACTGCGTCGCGCTGAACGCCAGCCCCCAGCTTTCCGGCACGCCCTGGCGCGTGCGTTCATCGGCGTGCCAGTAAGTGACATGGACATTGTCGAGGTAGCGCCGCTCGAACGACGAGGTCAGGCCGAGCTCCACCGACTTGAAATACTCCTGGCGCTCAAAAAACGTCTCGAACCCCGCATTTCGCGGTGACCCGTTGGCGTCGTTGATCGCCCCGACGACATAGACGTTGTCGGTCAGCGCCACGCCGCTGGCGACACCCAAACCCTGGTCCGGCGCCGCGATCGTCGGGTTGGTTGAAAACGCCAGGTTCTGGAAGCTCGTCCACGGGTTGATCATCGCGTAGATGTCGAGATAGTCGGTCGCGTCGATCTTGCCGGCGATGAAATTTAGCCGACCGGAGCGGAAACTCTGCCGCCAGTAGAGGTTGGTCACACCCCATTCGAAATCGCTGAACGGCACCCCAGTCGGCACCGCCGAGCCGGCTTCAAACCCAAGTGTCAAAGGTGAGATATCCGTCCCCAGCCGGTGCCGGTTTTCGAACTTGTAGATGAACGCACCCGAGCTGGTGCCGCGATCGAGCAACGTCCAGGTACCGAAGGCACGGAAAATGCCGCCCGCCGCGTTGCGTTCTCCGGGACTGCTGGAAACATGCTGGCCAAACGCCGTGTAATCGAATCCGACCTGCAGGCCGGTGCGTTCGTTGAGCTGCTCCTTGAATGCAAACCATGGCGCGAACAACCGGCTCTTGAACGGCGTGCCGGGGGCCTTTGGAGCCTGTTTGCGGATGGCGGCCTCTTCCTCCAGCTCGCCTTCGACGCTGCTCGGTCCTTGAAAGCCCGATGAATCGGGAGCCGCGCTCTGCGCGAATGCCGAGGTGCAGTGAGCGGCAGCGACGACCCACATGGACGCGAACGCGCCGGTGCGCAATCCCGAAAGCCCACCCATCGCTCGCAATTCCCCCAAAGTATCCCTAAGCAAAGGATCAAAAAGACTACTGTCGGTATGATTCGACCGATTTGGCAACCAGGCGGTAGCCAACCGACACATCCGCCGCCCCATCCACCAGATGCAGGTTTTCGCGCGATAGCCGCGTCGCCATCGCACCATTCACCCACACCGGTGCAAATACGCCGCGCGTTTTAAAACCTTCATTGTAGCGAACATGCACGATCTGATTGGCCGGTGGTGGCGGCACGTGAATGCACGCACCCACAAACGGCACCAGCAGAAATTCTGTCACCTTGTCGCCTTTGAATTCGATGGGCAGCAAGTAGCCGGCGATCCGGACATTCGCGCCATCAAGCTCCGGCACCAGCGCCTGTGCCGCCTCTCGGCGCTTGGCTGTGATTTCGGCGCGACGCGCCAGAAGCCCGTTAATGTCGATGCCTTGCGCGGTGAGCTTCTTTTCCGTCGCCGCCAGCTCATCGCGCTCGTCGCTTGACATGCGAAGACCGCTGTCACGCTTGTTCCGAATACGCGCCACCAGACCGAGATCGACGAGCTGCGCCCCTTTGAGTTCCTCGAATGGATCTTCAAAAGCTGCCTGTTTCGGCCTCAGGTCGTCCCATGTGATCGTGCGCAAGTCAGTGCCCTGCACGGCCGTCGACAAGAAGCCGAGTGTTATGCAGAAAAGCGCTGAGACCAAGACCCGGTACTGGTGACCGCGGACCCTGAAATCGGGCATGTCAACTCTTCCTCAAGTCAAATGCCGCCCGCGTCGAGCGGTCAGCAAACAAGCTCCTGCGGCGCTATCCCTGCAATGAGCGCCGCAGGAGCACAAGAACCGCTCAGGGGAGCGTGTTCTTGTAAACCTGGCCGTCCTTCATGACGAGCCGAATGGTTTTGATGGGCTTGTACTCCGGATCGGCATCGAACCACTTATCCGTGCCGCCAATCAGCCCGATATCCTGAAGAGGATTGCCATCGACCAGCAGAAGGTCGGCGTAAGCGCCTTCTTCAACGACTCCAAGCTTGCCCGCCCTATACGGGTTGCGCGGCCCCGACAGAGCCAAGAGTTCACCGGCTGTCGACGTTAGCTGCTTGAGCACTTCGAAAGTGCTGTCGAAGGTTTGCGTCCGCCACCATAGTTCATAGCGGCGCGCCCGCTCGGCATCGGCATCGACGCCGACGTAGTCCGACGCAAATACGACCTTGACGTTGTGCTTGAGGAGATTTCGGCCGAAGTCCTTGTACTGCTCTCCGAGCGCCTTGACTTCTGGAATTTTCGCCGCGGGCATCAGCGGATTGCGTGCGAGATCGGGTGAGATGCCCCACATCTGCGGCACCACAAAGCCACCCTCCTTGGCGATCCGCTTCATCGTCGCTTCAGAAATGAAGAACGTGTGCTCGAAACTCTTGACGCCGCAATCCAGGAGTCGGTTAACGGACCGGTCGTTGAACACGTGCGCGCCAACGTAGGTGCCCCAGTCCTTCGCCGCTTCAACGGCCGCGCACACTTCCGCTTTGGAGTACTGTGTCGTATCGATGGGGTCGAAGCGCGAGGAGCCGCCGCCGCCCGCCATGATCTTGATCTGGGTGGCGCCAAGCCTGAGGTTGAGCCGAACCGCACGCAGGACGTCCGGAACGCCATCAGCAACATTGCCAATGCCGAAGCGCTCGAAATTTGACAAATCACCTTGTGCCTGCCGGGTGTAGCCGGCGTCTGCCCGGTCACGAAAATCGCCGTGCCCGGATGTCTGTGAGACAAATGCGCCAGATGGATAGAGCCTCGGGCCAACAATACGGCCGGAGTCGATGGCTCGCTTGGTCGCGAAAACCGGTCCACCCATATCGCGCACGGACGTAAACCCATCCATCAAGAACCGCTCCATCACGCGGACGGAGTTGATGGCCAGGTCCGGCAGTTCAAGGTCTCTTTCAACGGTGCCGTAGTCAGCGTTGATCGCCACGTGTGCGTGCCCATCGATGAGCCCCGGCATGAGCGTCCGTCCGACGCCATCGATCACGGTTGCGCCGTTGTCTGCTTTGAGGCCCTTGCCAATGGTCTTGATGAGATTGCCTTCGACAAGAACGTCTTGCCCAATGCTCAGCTGCTCGTTCTTGCCATCGAAGACATTGACGTTGGTGAAAAGGATTTGGGCAGGCTTCTTTGCTTCCTCAGCCGCGGCCGTGAAGCCAAGGAAGAATGCAAAGGTGATGATGCTCGCGCCCGCCAACCCGTGCAGACGATACAAACGCTGTAAATTCATAAAGTAGCCTCAAGCGAAAATATTCCTTTGTATACACAGCCTAAATCGCTTTGTGAATGACCTCACACCCCAGTGCGTGTCACACGTTCAGGGTACAGGCGGTAAGTCGCTGCTTTTGCATCCGAAAATTCGGCCCCTTCAGCTCCCGTTCATATTCCCTAACCGACACTTCCCGCGTGGGAGGCCCGCATGTTTCGTATGGAGGAAGACACATGACGACGCTCAAAAGCTCCGTCGCGTTCGCCGCCCTGGCCCTGACGGCGATGCCGGCTGAAGCCGGCGGCGGGAACCTCTATCACCCCACCTACGAAGATTATCGCTCCAACACGGCCGGGATCGAGCGCCGCATCGTCCGGCAGCATCGGCGCATCAAAATTGGCTATCGCGAAGGGCGCATCCCTCCACAAGCGAAAGAGCAGCTGCAGGCGCATCTGCACCGCATCAAAGAGGAATTCCACTATGCCTGTGAGGATGATCGCGTAACACGCTACGAGCGCCGCCACTTGCGTCGCCTACTCGATGAGAACAGCAGGCGCATCGCCTATTTCCGCTATCGCGAGCGTTATGACTACGGCCGCCGATACACCTACAAGGACACCTACAAGGATGTCCCACCACCCTACGGCAGCTACAAGGACGACTATCGCGAACCCGGATACAAAAGCTACAAGGATAGCTATAACGGCGGCTACGGCGACAACTATCGTGATGGCTACGTCGACCGCGGATCGAAGAGCCTGGATTATTGACGCGAAGGAGGCTTCGGCGACTGCCGGTTGATCGGCGGGCCTGATTGACCCGCCGCACCGCGCTATAGTTTCCAGCCCGAGTGCATCGCCGCGATCCCACCCGTCACGTTGCGGTAGCTCACCCGCTCGAATCCAGCCTCGCGGATCATCTCAGCGAACCGCTCCTGGTTGGGGAATTTGCGGATCGACTCGACAAGATACTGATAGCTGTCCTTATCGCCGGCCACCGCTTCGCCGAGCCGTGGAATCACCTCGAAGGAATGCAGATCATAGAGCCGATCGAGCATCGGCACGTCGACTTGGGAGAACTCAAGGCACATGAATCGCCCGCCGGTCTTCAAAACCCGAAAGGCTTCTCGCAAGGCCATGTCGATGTGCGTCACGTTGCGGATACCGAAGGCAATCGTGTAGGCGTCAAACGATTTATCGGGAAACGGCAGGGCTTCCGCGTTGCCCTCGATGAGCTCGATGCGGTCACCGAGGCCCGCATCCGCCACCTTGCGCCGGCCAACGTCCAGCATCTCCGGCGAGATATCGCAAATCACCGCCGTTGCTTCCGGCCCGGTGATGCGTGCGTAGCGCAGTGCCACGTCGCCCGTGCCTCCGGCGACGTCGAGCAGCCGGTACGGCCGCCCGGAGCCCTCGCGTGGCGGCCCTAGCCAGGCGAGAAAGTCGCTCTTCCATAGCCGGTGCAGGCCTCCGGACATCAGGTCGTTCATGAGGTCGTAGCGGTCGGCGACACTGGAAAACACCCGATTGACGAGCCCTTGCCGCTCGTCTTCAGGCACGTCCTGGTATCCGAAGCTGGTCTGGTCCGGTTTGCCCGTGTGGCGACCGCCCGCGTTACTTGTCTCGCCCATACGCTGATGTCCATTATTGCCTTGGCTGCCAGCATATATAGCCAATTGCAGGCATCGCTGCTACGCCACAGGCAACGGCGCCTGAAGAGCCGGTTAAAGCACACCGCCACAGTGAGGAAGCCCATGCATCTGGAAACCGCCCGCACCATTCTTCAAGCCGCGCAGGACAAGGCCCGCGCCGAGAACATGAAGCCGCTTGCCATTGCCGTACTCGATGCCCGGGGCGCCGTGCGCGCTTTCATCGCCGAGGACGGAACCAGTCTGCACCGAGGTGACGTGGCGATTGGCAAGGCCTACGGCGCCATTTCGCTGGGCATCCCGTCGCGGTCGATCGGTGAACGTGCCGAGAAACAGGCCTACTTCGTCGCCGCCATCAGTCATATCACGGGCGGTAAAATGGTGCCGGTCGCCGGCGGTGTGCTGATCGTCGACAAGGACAACCACCTCGTCGGCGCCATCGGCGTATCCGGCGACACCAGCGGCAACGACGAAATCGCCGCCTGCGCCGGCATCGAGGCCGCCGGATTGATCGCCGAGACCGGGGCTTGAGGC
>JARFQY010000268.1 GCA_029287535.1 Filomicrobium sp. | reverse complement strand
GATGGCCTTGGGTTTCAAGGCCAGCGCCTCCTCAGCGGTGATCTTGTCGTTGCGTCGGACATCGCAAACGGGACCTAGCTCGCCGATATAATGGACGAGATTGTAGGTGAAGCTGTCGTAGTTATCGATGAGCAGGAGCATCGAGGCTTGCCATTCCTTGAAGGTTTTGCGTTAGGCGCCGGAGCTGCCGGTTGCTACTTCACTAACACAGCCGCGGTCCGGTTTGGAGGGTTCCCCGTTAAGTGACCTCTCGAGGTGTGACGAAGCTCTTGAGATGGCCGGTGGTCGGGGCGACTTCCGACCAGTAGCCGGTGTCGAATGTGATTTCCGCGAGGGCTGCGGTAGGGAACTTCATGGCAAGCTGCCGCAAGCCTTTCTTGTCACCATCCCCTACAAGTGTGAGCGCCAGCGCGTGCAGCCCGGGATTATGACTGATCACCATCACCGATTTGGCCTGATCTCCCGCGTTATCGCGCACGACATTGAGGATGGTGTCAGGTCGGGCCAGGTAGAGCGCTTGGTCATAGATAACTTGCGGTGGTGGGGGACCCAATTCGGGCAGGACAAGCGCCAGGGTGGCTTGTGTGCGTACGGAGTCGGAGCAGAGGACCAAGTCAGGCTTCAGGCCCTTTTTGTTGATGTAACGGCCCATGACCGGTGCGGCCTTCGTTCCGCGCACATTGAGAGGGCGTTCGTGGTCGTCGAGGCCAGGTGTGCTCCAGTCGGACTTGGCGTGGCGCAGAAGCAAAAGGGTGAGCATGGTGGTTTTAACTCGCGGATGATTCTGCGTCAGCAAATGGTTTGATGGGTCTCAAGCATGTCACGGCCGGGGCGCTAATTGAAGATGCCCCCATTGCCCTTGGTTGTAATGGACTTGTCGCCGCCAGCGAAACGTACGGCGGCCTCGGCCGCACGGACAACGGCCTTGGCTTTGTTGATGCATTCTTGCTGTTCGCTTTCGGGTACGGAGTCATGGACGATACCGGCGCCCGCTTGAACGTGCACCTTCCCGTCCTTGACCAGCGCGGTCCGCAAAACGATGCACGTGTCCATGTTGCCGTCGGCCGAAAAGTAGCCCACGCAGCCGGCATACGGGCCACGCTTGGCTTTTTCCAGTTCGTCGATGATTTCCATCGCCCGGACCTTGGGCGCGCCGGAGACCGTGCCGGCGGGAAAGCCGGCCATCAGCGCGTCAACGGCGTCGTGATGGCTCTCGTCGAGCTTGCCGATAACATTCGAAACGATGTGCATGACGTGGCTGTAGCGCTCAATGATGAACTGGGAGCTGACGGAAACACTGCCGATCTCCGCAACGCGGCCGACGTCGTTTCGGCCGAGGTCAAGGAGCATCAGGTGTTCGGCGCGTTCTTTCGGGTCGGCCAAGAGCTCTTCTTCAAGAGCGCGGTCGACAGCCTCATCATCGTCGCGCCGCCGCGTGCCGGCAATGGGCCTAATCGTGACTTCGCCATCGCGGACGCGGACCAGAATTTCAGGCGATGAGCCGACGAGGGCAAAGTCGCCGAAGTCCAGGTGAAACAGGAATGGGGCCGGGTTGATGCGGCGCAGCGCCCGATAAAGGGCGAAGGCGGGCAGTTCAAAGGCGGCCGTAAAGCGTTGTGAGAGGACAACCTGGAAGACATCGCCGGCAACGATGTAGTCCTTGGCCTTCTTGACCATTTCCAAGTACTCGGCGGAGCTGGTGTTAGAGACCGGGTCAGGTGCCGGTAGCGACCGTCGGCTGGTTGGACCTCGGTGCGAGAGGGGACCCTCCAGAGCTTTGACGATCGACCGCAAGCGCTTCAGGGCGGACTTGTATGCTTTTTCGGCGTTTTGGGCTCCGCCTGGTTTCGGGCGCACCGGTGTGACGATGGTCATTTCGTCCTTGATGTCATCAAAGATCACCATGACCGTCGGACGGATCAGAACCGCGTCGGGCACCTCGAGGTCGTCCGGGGGTGTATCGGGCAAGTGCTCGATCAAGCGCACCGTATCGTAGCCCATGTACCCGAACACTCCGGCGGCCATCGGCGGTAGCCCTGGCGGCACGTCGATCGTGCTTTCGGCAAGCAGCTCGCGCAGTGAATCAAGTGTTTGAGCTTTCGTGGGTTTGAAGCCCTGTTCGCCCCGCTTGAGATTGCGATTGATTTCGGCGCGCGTGCCGAAGGCTCGCCAGACGATGTCGGGTTGAAGGCCGATGATCGAGTAGCGTCCGCGCTGGGCACCACCTTCGACGGATTCCAACAGAAGGCCCATCCGGCCTTCGCCCGCCAGCTTGACGTAGGCGGATACCGGCGTCTCGAGGTCGGCGACAAGACGCGTGTATACGAGCTGCGGTTTGCCCGCTGCAAAGTCCTTCTTGAAGCTCTCAAAGGAAGGCGAGGCTTCGATCTGCTCGCGGCGCCGATCGTGGCTGCTCAAGTGGGTCGGTTCCTTTGACTATTGGAGATCGGCACCCGTCGCCCGGCGTAGCTGCCGCTGGTTGATGTCAACGCCATACCGGCCCTGCAACGCGGCGACGTAGGCGGTGAGACTGTCGGTGCGCAATTGTTGGAGGATTTCATTGCGGAGCCTGTTCTTGAGGTCCTCATCAGGCTCGGGCGCTTGTTTTATCGCATCCAGCTGGATGAGTGTTCGCGACTTTCCGTCAGCGGTTTCCGCATGCCCGACCTCACCCTTGCGCAGGACGAAGGCCTGTGTCATCGCCGACTGCGTGAGGCCGTCGGGGATCGTCGAGCGGCCGACCGCGGCGGTGGTCTCGACGGTTCCACCGGCCTCTTCAGCAACCTTGGCGAAGTCCTCACCGGCTTTGATACGTTCAGCGAATTTCGCCGCAAGTTCGTTGAGCGCCTCGCGTTTCTTGTTGTCGGTCCAAAGTGTTTTGACTTCGTTCTTGACCTCCTCGAACGGCCGCTGCTTGGCGTCACTTGTCTGCATGACGTCGACCCATGCGTAGCCACCGTCGGCGAGCTGGATGGGTTCAGACTCGAGGCCGATCTCACCACGGAATCCAGCGCTGATGATGCTGCTTGCGTCCGGGACTGTCAGGGCCGGTTTGCCGTCAGCGTTGACGTTACCGCGCGTGACTGACTTCAAATCAAAGTACGGCAGGTCCAAGTCTTGGGCAATTTCGTTCAACGGCTTGCCTTCACCGCGGCCATCATCGACGCGCGAGTAATAATCGCGCAGCTGGGATTGTGCCCATTCTCCGGCGAGTTCTTCACTGACCTTTTCCTTGACGTCTTCGAAGCTCGGCTGTTTGCCAGGGATGATTTCCGTGACCCTCACGATGGCGGTGGTGAAGCCACCTTCGATGACGTCGGAGACAGCATCCTTTGCCAAGGCAAACGCAGCGTCGGCGATCTTCTTGTCGATCAAGCGGGATTTCTCCAGCAGCCCAAGATTGACGTCACTTTCAGCGGCACCGTTTGCCTTGGCGACTTCGAGAAAGTCCTTGCCACCCTTGATCTCCGCGAGCGCTTTTTCTGCGGACGCTTTGTCCTTGAAGGAAATCTGTTGGAGGCGCCGCCGCTCGGGTACGTTGTAAGTATCCTTGGAGCGTTCGTAGGCGTGACGCAGTTGTTCGTCGGAGAGGTCGGCTTTCTTGCGAAGGTCGGCGAGCGCTAGTTGAAGAACGGCCAGGTCACGACGCGGCTCTGTCATGTAACGACGCTTGTTTGCCTCAAATGTCTTTTTCAGGTCGTCGTCGGTTGGTTCCTCGATCTTCACCTGCTTGTCGGCGTCGATCTTGAAAAATGAAACGACGCGGGTCTCGCCGCGCCATTTCGCCAGGCCCGTGACCATGTCGTCGGGCACGACGGTGGAACGTAACAAAGCGGTTGTGATCTGATTGCGAAGTTCATCCTGCCGGCGCAGGTCGAGGAAGCCGCGTTCGGTTACGCCAAGTTCTCGGCGGATGTACTCAACTCTGGTTCGGTCGAAGGTTCCGCCGCTCTGGAAATTCGGGTCACGCTGAAGGCTGGCGGCGACAGTGGCGTCGGACAACGCCAGATTAAGCTGTTCGGCGTGCTCCTCCACCGCGGTCGAACCAATGAGTTGTGAAAGCACGCGGTTATCGAGCCCGACGGCCCGGGCCTGGTCATAGCTGATGCGACGGCCGGCCTGTTGGGAGAGTGTATTGATTTCGTTGCTAAATGCGCGCTGGAACTGGTTGGCGGAGATCTCCTTTCCGCCGACGGTGGCCAAGGCGCCTCCGCCTGCACCCCCGGTGATATAATCAGCGACACCCCAAATGGCGAAGCTGAGGATGAGTAGTCCGATCAGAAAGAAGGCAACCCAACCGGAGGCCCATTTTTTCAGAGATTCGAGCATGTTTTCCTAAGTTCCTGAAAAATTTTCCCGGGGTGGCGCGTCTTGGCGCGACATCTGGTCCTAGGTCGTGCTTGGCGCCGCCTTTTCGCGTGATATGAAGCGCAGGCCGACGATGAAAGCAAGGCTGCTGGCGGCGCCCATGCAACCCTGAGGGGCGGCAGGCGACGCCATTACGACAATAAATAGGTACACTCCGAAGAGAGGACCATATGACTCTAACAGATGAGGCCGCCACCGGCCCCTGCCCGCTTGTCGCTGGAAACTGGAAGATGAACGGGCTCAAGGCGGCGCTGGGCGAGGCGCTTGCCGTCGACAAGGCGCTGGCGGCGGAGCCGGAGCCAGTCGGCGCTGATGTCATGATTTGTCCGCCGGCAACATTGGTGATGGTGATGGCGGAACTGGTCGGAAAGGGTGCTGTTAAGGTCGGCGCCCAGGATTGCCACACCGGGGAAAGTGGGGCCCACACCGGGGATCTTTCGCCGGAGATGCTGGCTGACGCCGGGGCGGCCGCGGTTATTGTTGGACACTCGGAGCGGCGTGCTGACCATGGGGAGACGGATCGCCTGGTCCGCGAAAAGGCGGCGGCGGCCCACAGGGCAGGCCTGCAGGCGATTATCTGTGTGGGAGAGACAATTGGCCAGCGCCAGGCGGATTTGACGCTTGAGGTCGTGGCCCGTCAGATCGCCGGTTCGCTGCCAAACGGCGTAACGCCGCAAAACACCATTATCGCTTACGAACCGGTTTGGGCGATCGGCACCGGGCTGACGCCGCTGGCGGCAGATGTCGCCGACGTCCACGCCATGATCCGGGACAGACTGAACGAAAGGTTTGGCGCGGCGGGAAGCGCCATGCGCATTCTTTATGGTGGCTCCGTAAAAGCGGCCAATGCGGCAGAGTTGATGGCTGTGGCAAACGTGGATGGTGCCCTGGTCGGCGGGGCCAGTCTGAAGGCCCAGGATTTTCTTGGGATTATTGAGGTTTATAGGGCCGCCGGCGCGGCCTGAAAAAGAACTGCGCCGGCGCCGCGTTAGTGCTGTTCATGCCGGCCCGGGCGGGTGTACTGGGTCAAACTGTTCGCTGCGCTTTGCCAAATGATATTGCGCGTATGGTTCGTTTTGACGCAGAACTTCCCGTGTTAGAGTTTCGCCTCCCGTAGCGGGTAATGAAACGAGGGCAAAGGCGAATGGGGCTCGCTCATATGCAGAAATTGACCATTTTCCTTGCTGGTATTGGTCTTCTTGGGTCAGGTTTGCCTTCGCCAAGTCAGGCGACGCAATCGGATGTTGAGAGCTGCAAAAAATATGAGGTCGAAAAGGCCGAGCTGAGTGAGAGCGGAATTCAGGTCGATATCGAAAAAGGCGCGGAGTGGGGCAAGGACAACCTTTCGCCAGAGCGGCTGCGACAGGTTCGTAGATTTATCTATCTAGAAGAACAACTTACGTTTCGATGCCCGGATGTCATTGCGACAGCGGCGGTACGGCAAATCGAGGAACAGGCGAGGTTGAAGGCCTTGGCTGCGCAGGAGCGCGAGCGCCTTTGGAAGGAGCGTATGGCCAAGATTGTGCCGCCGGTCCGAAGTCCCCAAATTAGGGTAGCGCGGGCGAAGAGTATCGCGGAAGGTGGAATTCCGCCGTTGCCCGAGCGAAAGTCTCGTTGATCTTGAGCAGGCTTCTAGGATTAGGGCCCCACACAGGCGTTATGCCCGGTTGGGCAGCGTCCCGCACATAGCGGGGGGTGGCGCTGGGGCGCAAGCTGATGTAGAAGCGCGGGTCTCAAAGATAAATCGGCATACTCTGGCGCAGGTCTCTGACTGATGGAAACCGTTGTTCTCGTTGTTCATGTGCTCATCGTGTTGGCGCTCATCGTGGTCGTGCTCATGCAGCGCTCCGAGGGCGGCGCACTCGGTATGGGTGGCGGCGGATCGGGTGGCGGCGGCTTCTTGACCGGTAGAGGGACGGCGAACCTGCTGACCCGGACAACAGCAATTCTCGCAATCTGCTTCTTTGCGACCAGCATCATATCGACGATCCTGGCCAATCGGCAGACGACCGGTGGCTCGGTGTTTGATTCACTGGGGCAGCCAAGAACCGAGCAGGGAGCGCCGGGCAGTGGCGGTGGCGATGCGCCTGCTAGCGGTGGTGGCGGTCTCTTGGACGATCTGCAACGCGGACAGCGTTCATTACCGAACGTCCCAAGCGGCCGCTAATTGGCAGACTCTGCAGCCGGCCATTAGCCAAACCGTGGATGTGGCCATAATACCGCTTCGAATCAGTCCCGATCCGTGTCAGACAAAACGCCCATGCAGCGGTACATCTTCATCACCGGCGGCGTGGTCTCCTCACTCGGCAAAGGTCTCGCCTCAGCAGCGCTAGGCGCGCTTCTCCAAGCCCGTGGCTACACGGTGCGTCTGCGGAAGCTCGATCCGTACCTGAATGTCGATCCCGGGACCATGAGCCCCTATCAGCACGGCGAGGTGTTCGTCACCGACGACGGTGCGGAAACGGACCTCGATCTGGGGCATTACGAGCGCTTTACCGGTGTGCCGGCGCGCAAATCCGACAACATCACCACCGGTCGGCTCTACCAGGATATCCTGGCCAAGGAGCGGCGCGGTGACTACCTGGGCGGCACAGTCCAGGTGATCCCGCATGTAACCGATGCAATCAAGAAGTTCGTTTTATCGGACAACGATGGCATTGATTTCGTGCTGGTTGAGATTGGTGGGACGGTCGGCGACATCGAAGCCTTGCCGTTCTTCGAGGCCATTCGCCAGCTCGGCAATGATCTTCCCCGCGGCGCTTCCATCTACATGCACCTGACGTTGGTGCCGTTCATTCCTTCGGCTGGTGAGCTGAAGACGAAGCCGACGCAGCACTCGGTCAAGGAATTGCGGGGTATCGGGATTCAGCCAGATATCCTGCTGTGCCGTGCGGATCGGGAGATTCCGCCCTCGGAGCGGGCAAAGATCGCTTTGTTCTGCAACGTGCGCGAGGAAGCCGTGATCCAAGGCCTCGATGTGCGTTCGATTTACGATGTACCGTTGGCCTACCATCATGAGGGGCTCGATACGCAGGTTCTTTCCGCGTTCGGCTTGGAGGATGTCCCGGCGCCTGATTTAGCGCGGTGGGAGGGGATCTCAAACTCCATTGCGACGCCTGAAGGCGAGGTCACAATCGCGATTGTCGGCAAGTACACCGGCTTGAAGGATGCCTACAAATCGTTGATGGAGGCGCTCGTGCACGGCGGAATCGCCAATCGCGTGCGGGTGCGGCTCGAGTGGATTGAATCGGAAGTCTTTGAAAGAGAGGACCCCGGGCCGTACCTGGAGGGCGTGCATGGCATTCTCGTGCCGGGCGGCTTCGGGGAGCGCGGCGCCGAGGGTAAGATTCTCGCCGCCCGTTTCGCGCGGACCCGCAAGGTGCCTTACTTCGGAATCTGTTTTGGGATGCAGATGGCAACCATCGAGGTGGCGCGTTC
The DNA here is from genome assembly GCA_029287535.1 of Filomicrobium sp. Taxonomy (GTDB): domain Bacteria; phylum Pseudomonadota; class Alphaproteobacteria; order Rhizobiales; family Hyphomicrobiaceae; genus Filomicrobium. The sequence goes on along the minus strand of JARFQY010000268.1, from coordinate 14,580 downwards.
AAGTGGGCTTTTGAAAGCGGGCTCAACGGAGTTTGGTGAACCGGGCGATCCGGTCGTCGGCCTGATGACGGAATGGATGCGCGGCAACGAACTCGAGCAACGCGCGGCAAATCAGAATCTGGGTGGCACCATGCGGCTGGGCGCCTATCCGGCTAATCTCAAGCCGGGCTCGCGCGTTGCGGAGATTTACGGGGCCGAGGAGATTTCGGAGCGGCATCGGCATCGTTACGAGGTGAACATGCATTATCGGGACCGCCTGGAGAAGGCTGGCATGGCCGTCTCCGGTGTTTCTCCCGACGGGCTTTTGCCTGAAATCGTGGAGATTCCTGAGCATCCCTGGTTCATTGGGGTGCAGTTTCATCCCGAGCTGAAGTCGCGGCCCTTCGACCCACATCCGCTGTTCCAGAGCTTTGTCGCTGCAGCAATCCAGCAGAGCCGACTGGTCTAGGCTCGTTTTCCAGAACGCGATATCCGACAGCGGGCGGCTTGTGCCGCCCGCGTTTGTGTCGATGTGGGTGTCGCCTAGCGGGCGTATTTGTTGACCTTCCAGCCCCCGTTTGAGGCACAGCAGGAGCGCTGCGGGGCGGCTTTTCTGACTGTGCGCCTCTAGTTGTAACGCTTGGCGTAAGCTTTACGCGGGCGGGACTTGGCGTAGGTTTTCTTGGAGTGGCGTTTTGCATAGCGCTGTTTCTTGCCGGCGGGCTTGCCGCGGGCGTTGACGCAATGGTGGAAGCGGACACGCGGACCATTGTCGATGTGGATATGGTGCATTCCGCACGAATAAGTGCCGACACCGCCCGAGTGATTTCGCTTCAACCAGGCGACGACCTGCTTGTATTTGCCGCGAGGGGCGTGAAAGTCGACCGCCCGGCAGGAGGCGTGAAAACTGCGTTTTCCCGATCCTCGGATGCGAGCGCCCGGACGGTGTGTGGAGACGATGCGTATGGGGCCGAATTTGGCGCGGATCTGGGCCAATTTGGCTTTGACGGAACCGGGCAGGCAGGTTGTGCGCGCCGCGTGCGATGGTGTGCTTGTGGCAACGAAGCTGGCAAGGGCCAAGACGATCGCGGCGGCCCATATCGGGACGTGTGGTTTGCTCATGTGGTCTTTCCCGTCGTGTTTTTTTGATTTCATAAGTCCGTGTGGAGATTCTGCGATCTCCGGCGCCCGGCAACTCGGATTGAAATCTGTCGGGAAAGCGGCGGTCGGGGGTGTCCGCGTCAAAGTAACATCGTGCGTCGATGCGTCTCTGAAACGAACTGAAGCGGCTTATAATCCAGATTGAAATAGGAGTTAAAACAATGGCTTGGGGTGGCGTCCTGCAATATGCTGCGTGCGGGAATGGTCTTTTTGCGGCTGTTCTGCAGGTGAAGCGCTAACGGTGTCGTTGTTTGTGGGGACGGTGTGAGCCAGGCGGTTGGGGCCACTCGCCAGCCATGTCGCCCGGGGCTATAACCGTTCATCGGCGATCAGCATGGGGTTCTCAACGAATGACTGCGCAACGCACTGTCCGCGTCGGAGACGTTAGCTTCGCTAATGATGCACCCATCGCCGTGTTTGCGGGGCCATGCCAAATGGAGTCGCGTGCACACGCCCTTGAGATGGCGGCGGCTTTGAAGGAGATCGCGGCGAGGCTGGGGCTTGGGTTTGTCTTCAAGTCGTCGTTCGACAAAGCCAATAGGACGTCATTACGGGGCAAGCGCGGCCTTGGTCTTGATGCCGCGTTGCCCGTGTTCGCCGAGATTCGCGAGACCCTGGGCCTGCCGGTGGTCACCGATGTACATGAGCCAGGGCAATGTGCGGTCGTCGCGGAGACGGTCGACGTACTTCAGATCCCCGCCTTTTTGTGCCGTCAGACCGATCTTTTGGTGGCCGCAGCGAAGACAGGCCGGGTCGTGAAAATCAAAAAGGGCCAGTTCCTGGCTCCTTGGGACATGGCGAACGTCGTTGCGAAGGTTATCGAGAGCGGCAATGAGAACGTGCTCGTTACCGAGCGCGGCGCCTCGTTTGGCTACAATACGCTGGTGACGGACATGCGTGGCCTGCCAATCATGGCGGAGACCGGGTGTCCAGTGATCTTTGATGCAACGCACTCGGTGCAGCAGCCTGGTGGACAGGGCACCTCGTCGGGAGGCGACCGGAAGTTTGTTCCAGTTCTCGCGCGTGCCGCGGTGGCGGTTGGCGTGGCCGGATTGTTCATTGAGACCCACGAGGACCCCGATAACGCGCCATCGGACGGGCCCAACATGGTGCCTTTGAACAAGTTCGAGGATTTGTTGAAGGACCTGATGGAGATCGATGCGCTTGTTAAACGGCAAGCTCGCGCCGAATGACCATCGCGCGACGACAATCTTTAGTCCTGTTGCGCTGCACCCGTGTTATTGGTTCGCTGCAAGGGATATGCAGGCATGATGTGTGCAGGTGTCCTGAGCTGCCACCAAGCTGGCTGCGTTCAGTGCTGCATGGGTCGTAACGGTGACGAACAAACCTGCCGCCAGTACGACGGTTACAACTGCGAATGTACTCCAGAAGTTCTCGCCCATAAGTTCAGCCCCAGCGTCAATCTGCAATTCATGACGGCCTGCCGCCCCCGGCAGGATCAATTCGCAACCGCTTTGAGAGTAACTTAGTTCGAGAGATTCTGCGACTCTTCGACGCAAAGAAAATTGACAAAAGAAAAATGAATGAGCGGGCGCGGCGTGAGTGCATCGGTTGAACCGCCGACGTGTTTTTCTCGTTAGCCTATGCGTTGTCCGCATGTTGGAGGGATCTAGGTGAAGATTGCTGTTGTCGGTGCTGGGATATCGGGTCTCAGCGCAGCCTGGCTGCTGTCAAAGCGCCACCAAGTGGTTCTGTTTGAACGCAACGCTCACATCGGGGGGCATAGCGATACCACTGAGGTGGTTGAGCCGGAGCAGCGTGTCGTCCCCATCGACACCGGTTTCATCGTTTACAACGAGCACTCCTATCCCAATCTGTCGGCGCTGTTTGATCTGCTTGACGTCCAGACGTCGGGTACGGCGATGAGCTTTTCCGTGTCGCTCGGGGACGGGGAGTACGAGTACTCCGGCAATGGCGCCACCGGCCTGTTTGCACAGCGACGCAACCTTCTCAGTCCGACACATTGGTTCATGGTGCGCGATATCGTTCGGTTCTTCGGTGAGGTTTCCGAACTCGATGCTGGCAGCATTGATCCAAACTTGAGCATTGGCGACTGGCTGGCTTCAAGCGGCTATAGCGATGCATTCGTATGTAGGCACATTCTGCCGATGGGAGCAGCGATTTGGTCCACGCCGGCGAATGCCATGCTCGGTTTCCCTATGGCGGCGTTCGCGAGGTTCTTTGCTAACCACGGCCTCCTGATTGCGGACGTAGAAAAGCGGCCCATCTGGCGAACCGTTCGCGGAGGTAGCCGCGAGTATGTTCGACGGCTCGTCGCTGACTTCGACGGTGAGCATGAAGTTGAGATGCCAATCGTATCGGTTGCACGGGTGGCCAACGGCGTCATTGTGAAAACGGCCGATGGGCGTTCGGAATTGTTTGACCAGTGCGTGATGGCAACCCATGCCAACGAAGCACTTGCCCTGCTTGAAGATGCCGACGATGCGGAGCGTGGGCTGCTCGGAGCGTTTTCATACTCCAAGAATGAAACGTACCTGCATACCGATCCGCAGCTCATGCCAAGGCGCAAGCGGGCCTGGTCCAGCTGGAACTATGTGGGCGATGGCAACAGTGAGCAATTATCCGTCAGCTACTGGATGAATCAGCTCCAGAAATTGGAGACCCAAACCGACTATTTCGTCACGCTCAATCCCTGGCGACCGATTGCGCAGGAGCGCATACTAAAGCACGTTTCCTACCAACATCCCGTGTTTGACGTTGGGGCAATGACAGCGCAGCGTGAGCTGTGGTCCTTGCAGGGGCGTCGGCGGACGTGGTTCGCGGGAAGCTACTTTGGATATGGGTTCCACGAGGACGGCCTGCAGTCGGGATTGGCCGTCGCAGAAGACCTTGGTGGCGTTCGCCGGCCATGGTCGGTTGAAGGGCCCCGCGACCGGATTCTATCGCCTGGGGCCCGGGATGTTTCTTGCCAGTTGGAAGCGGCTCAGTGACATTGGATATTGCGATTTACGAAGGGGATGTCGTTCATCGGCGATTGCGTCCGGTTCAACACGGCCTGTCCTATCGCGTGTTCTCGATACTCGTGGATGTCGACCGGCTGGTCGAGACATCGGCGAAGCTGAAGCTGTTCTCCTACAACAAGTTCAACGCCGTCAGCTTGCATGACCGCGACTTTGGAGCCGGGGCTGGGATGAGCATTGGCGAGCAGGCTCGCCGGCTTTTCGAGACGGCTGGTTTCCATACCGAGGGAGCGCGCATCCTGCTGCTGGCCTACCCGAGAGTTTTCGGCTACGCCTTCAATCCCCTCAGTGTCTATTTTCTCGTCGGTGCCGACAGTCGTCTCGTCGCGATGATTTACGAGGTCTCGAATACTTTTTCCGAGCGCAAGAGCTATGTCGTGGGTGCCGGTCAGGCCTCGGCGGAAGGTGTTTATGCGCATGGATGCCGAAAGGAGCTTTTTGTATCTCCATTCGCGGCGCAAAGCGGGACATACCATTTTCGAGTGAGGCATACGGAGGATCGATTGACAGTCGGGGTCGCTTACGCCGATGCTGAGGGACCGCTCATCAAAACCTATTTCCAGGGTCGGGCCCTGCCCGTTGATGATCGGAACCTGAGCGCGTTGCTGATCCGGCTTCCACTCATGACGTTCAAGGTCATCGGGGCCATTCATTATGAAGCGCTGAAACTTTGGCTGAAGGGCGTGCCGCTTGTCAGGGGACACAGCTCCCCGCGCTTTTCAGCAAGCTATTTCAGGGACTCTCGGCGCCGCGTGCGCCGGGCCTAAGACCGTCAGGATCGGGTCACACAATGGTCGATCATAATGCCGCATTAGATGAGCGGTTTGGTAAGGAAAGCCGGCTTGATGAGATCGCGGCGCGGTTGCTGGCCTCACGGCTTTCTGATGTCAGCGTCGGCCGGTTACGTTTGACGCTTCCTTCCGGGCGCGCCGTCGATGTCGGCTCCGGCGATGAGATCGAAGCAACGTTGAGGCTAAAGTCGTACGCGCTTGTCTTGCGCGCTTTGCGTCGTGGCATTATCGGTTTCGCCGACAGTTACATGAATCAGGAGATCGAGACGCCGGATCTTGGTGCGGTCATGCGGTTGTTTCTGGCCAATTTCTCGACGTTCGATAGTGCCGGTGGCGGCTGGTTCAGGACGCGTATTTTCGACCGTCTCGGTCATCGTCGGAAGGCCAACACGAAGGCGGGCAGTCGGCGTAACATCGCCGCTCACTACGATCTGGGAAACGCGTTCTACGCTCTTTGGCTCGACCCCAGCATGACCTATTCCAGCGGCATCTATGAGAGCGGTAGGGAGACGCTCGATGTCGCTCAGGAAGCGAAATGCCGGCTGGTCCTAGATGAGTTGGACGTTGAACCCGGCAACCGGGTCCTGGAGATCGGTTGTGGTTGGGGCAGCATGGCCCAGCGCATCGCGAAGGCCGGAGGTGACGTTACAGCGATCACCGTATCCGCGGAGCAATTCGATTTGGCGCGCGCGCGGATCGCGCAATCAGGGTTGGCTCAGCGTGCCGAAGTCCGCTTCCAGGATTATCGCGACGTCGAGGGTCAATTCGACCGTATCGTTTCCGTGGAGATGATCGAGGCGGTGGGCGAGGAGCACTGGGCGCGGTTCTTCGGGCAGGTCAACGAGCGATTGGTACCGGGCGGGCATGCCGTCATACAGGCAATCACGATCCGGGAAGAGAGCTTCGAAGTCTACAGACGGCATCCGGATTTCATTCAGCGTTACATTTTCCCGGGAGGTATGCTGCCGACCGTATCAATTCTCGAAGAGCAGGCGGAAAAACACGGGCTGGAATTCGAGAGCGTTCGTCGGTTTGGGCAAAGTTACGCGCGGACGCTTTGTGACTGGCGGCATCGTTTTCTTGAGGCATGGCCCGAGATCGAGGCCCTCGGGTTCGACGAGCGTTTTCGCCGAATGTGGCTCTATTATTTGACGTATTGCGAGGTCGGATTCGAGACCGGGCTTATCGACGTGGGCGTCTACCGGTTCACTCGGCGGGATTGATAGATCTATTTGTCCGGGCCGCGGCCAAGCGATCTGCGGGCCTGCCACAGATAGAGCGGTGTTGGCATCATCTGGGCGAGCTTCAACGCCCAGACGAGCTGCCAAGGAAAGGCAATCTCGAACGGTTTTGACGGCAGCTTCTTCAAAATCCGATTTGCGGCTTCATCCGGACTCATGATGTATGGCATCGGAAAATCGTTGACCGACGTCATGGGCGTCTCAACGAATCCCGGGCTGATCACGGTGATGTCGATACCCTGGGACTTCAATTCGATGCCCAGCGTCTCGGCAAGATTGTAGATGGCGGCCTTGGTCGGACCGTAGTGGCACGACTTCGGCAGGCCGCGGTAGCCGGCAACCGAGCTTGTCATGGCGATATGTCCGCGCTGTTGCCGGGTCATGTGCGGAAGAAGGGCCTCGACGCAATTGACAACGCCGAGGTAGTTCACCGCCATGGATTGGGCGGCCTTCGCGCCGTCAATATCCTTGGCCCAGCTCGGATGCCAAACACCGGCATTCAAGATTGCAAGATCAATATCCCCGATTTGCGCGCCGCTTGGCACGGAGCTCTGCAAGACCACTTCCCGATCGCTCACGTCCAGAGCGGCCGGAACGATGTTCGGATGCAGCGCTGCAAGGTCATCAAGGTTTGCCTGCGTCCTCGCGGTGGCAGCAACCTTAACTCCAGCCTCCGCAAGCTTCAGCACGAGCGAGCGACCGATTCCGGTGCTCGCTCCCGTCACCCATGCGGTCTTCCAGGGTGCTTCCCGGGCCGCCATGGCAAACCGACCCTAAAGTCCGGTCAAGGGTTGGAAGATCCTGGCGACCACGTCCTTGAAGCGCGCCTTTTGCTCGGATGCGATAAGGCAGATGCACCCCTCGGAGGGGTCGGATATCGGCCGATGCTCGACATCGTCTCCCAGGTCGGAGACGTCTCCGGTGCGGTAGCAGCCAGTTTCATCGCTATAGGCCCCCTCGAGGACCAGCGTGAGTTCGGAGCCACCATGCCCATGCTCGGGCATGACCTGCCCAGGGGCCACCTTGATCAGCCGCAAGTCTCCCTGGGTTCCCGGCGACAGCTGGATCGGATGGTGCCATATGCCGAAACCGAGCCGCTTCCAGTGAACATCGGAAAGTTCGCGTCCCAACAATCGCGTCAGCACGCTTTCATCAGGGTCTTCCGCCGCAAACCGCGTATCAAGCAGCTGGGCCAACTCCTGAGTGGACGATTTTTCGTTGGCGCCGAGCGCCGGCTCGAGCATCGGTACGGCCTCAATTCTCTCGAATAGGCTTGCTCCGATACGCTCCATTTCAGCGACCTCGGCCGCGCAGCGCGGGCAGACTTCGATGTGCGCAGCGACCACAGCGCTGAGCACCTCCGGCAGACTGCCGGCGGCATAGCTCATCAATGTTGATGCGTCAGGGTGATGGTTGATTTTCATCTATTTCAGGTCCTCAACGGACTCCCGGATTTTCTGATACGCGAGACGCATTCTGGATTTTACGGTTCCGAGCGGAAGCTCAAGGCGTTCGGCGATTTCGCTGTGAGAAAGACCTTCGATGTAGGAGAGAACGACAACCTGATGCTGATCGGATGGCAGTTCGGATAAAACCTCGTGGACGCGGTGGCGGCGCTGCCTTTCGGCAACAGCTTCGTCCGGCGCCTGATCGTCGGCGGCTTCCTCGTCACGTCCCTCGGGAAGTGCCTGCCAGGGCACTTCGCGTCGCAGCCGATCGATCCTCAAGTTGCGCGCGATCGTAAATATCCAGGTTGTCGCGCTGCCCTTGGTATCCGAATAAAGGCCCGCCTTCCTCCAAACCGTCATTAGGGTTTCTTGCGCCAGCTCTTCGGCAGTGGTCGGATCCGCGCCTTGACGGATCATGTAGGCCTTCACTCGGGGCGCGAATGATCCGTAAAGCTCTTCGAATGCTTCGCGGTCGCGCTCCTCGGCCACGCGTTGTAACAAGTGGGCCATCGCTATGGTGTTCGCCGATGCTGGCGAATATCGCCGTTGTCCGATACTCGAAGTCGCCACTACCATATCGCTGTCCCCTGTTGTTTGCCAGTTAAACGCGCGTTCAGGAGAACCGGATCTATACCATCTGCGGGGCTGGTTTTTTCTGTTGTGGTGGCATCTTAGGGAGGTGCCAAAGTTGTTACTGTCGGGTCATCGGCGGATATGGCACAAAGGGCGCTCGCGTATGGTTCTTCCGACGCACTGTTCCGCGTGTGTCTCTAATTTGCACCAACGGGTCTGTTAACCAACATGCTGGTGGATGCCTATATCTATTTTGGGGTCGCATTGGCGGGCCTCGCGAGCTTTCTCTCGCCCTGCGTTCTGCCACTTGTACCGCCCTATCTTGGATACCTTGGCGGCACAACCTTGGACCAGATGACGGATGACGAGGGCATCGATTCCCGGGTCTGGGGCCGGGTTGTGCTGGCGTCCATATTCTTTGTGCTGGGATTTACGACTGTCTTCGTCGGGTTCGGGGCAAGCGCGTCGGCATTCGGACAGCTCATTCAGGAGTATCGCAATGAGCTGGCGATGGCCGCGGGGATCGTGATCATCCTGTTTGGCCTGCATTTCCTGGGACTCCTCCAAATCCCTTTTCTGTATACTGAGGCGCGCTACCACGCACAGTTTGAAGGGGCCAGCCTGGTTGGCGCCTATATCATCGGTCTGGCTTTTGCTTTCGGCTGGACACCTTGCGTTGGGCCGGTGCTTGCGGCTGTGCTCGCGGTCGCTGCGCAGGAAAACAGCATGAGCGCCGGTGCGTCGCTATTACTGGCTTACTCTTTGGGCCTCGGAGTCCCGTTTGTGCTGGCGGCGGTTGCTATTCGCCCCTTCTTATCGTTCATGCACCGCTTCAAGCGACACCTTGGGACGATGGAGAAGGTGATGGGCGTCCTGCTGGTCATCACGGGGATCATGTTCCTCACGGGCTCCATGAACTGGCTCGGGCAGTGGATGATTGAGACGTTCCCGGCGCTGGGGCAGGTTGAGGAATGGGTGACTCCAGAACACCTCCAGCAAGACATTATGAGAAAGAGCCTGGGGAATTGACGCAACCGTCACCGCCGGTGGGCGCTGTGCCGCCCGTTGCATTGACGATTGCTGGTTCTGACAGTTCCGGCGGGGCTGGAATCCAGGCCGATCTGAAGACCTTTACCGTTCATGGGGTGTATGGGGCGAGCGTTATCACCGCGCTGACGGCTCAGAACACGCAGGGCGTACGCGGGGTGCATGCGGTGCCCGCGGAGTTTGTTGCTTTACAATTGGAAGCCGTGTTGGCGGACCTTGACGTGAAGGCTCTCAAGACCGGCATGCTCGCGACCGCGGAAATCATCGAGACAGTGAGTTGCACCCTGAGCAGTGGGGCGTGCCATCAGCTGGTGGTTGATCCCGTCATGGTGGCAACCAGCGGAGATCCTTTGCTTGAGCCAGCGGCGATTTCGGTGATGCGCAATCAGTTGTTTCCGCTTGCTCGCTTGCTGACGCCCAATCTGGAGGAGGCGGCGGTCCTTTGCGATCGACCGGTCGCCGCTTCGCGCAGGGAGATGGAAGATCAAGGCCGGCAGCTTCTCGATCTCGGGCCGCAGGCCGTCTTGGTCAAAGGAGGGCACTGTGCCTGGGACGAGTCCGAGGCGGCGGACATTCTTGTTTCGGCTTCAGGCTCAGAGGTCTTTACTGCACCGCGACTTGATACTCCTGGCACACATGGTTCCGGGTGCAGCCTTTCGGCGGCCGTGGTCGCTCACCTTGCGATGGGGCACGGGCTATCGCGGGCCATTCGACTGGCAAAGGCGTTTGTGGGCGTGGCCATCGCGGGAGCCCAGGGACGGCCAGTGGGACGCGGCCGCGCTCCGCTGGACCATCTGGCCGGACTGAATGCTGACTTTCGAGCAGTTGAGGATGATGAGAGCTGAAGGCCGGGGCGGCAGGCGCGGCAATTCTGGCGTTATCGCCTGAGTTTTGCTATTTCTTCCCACGCGCGGGTTGGGGAACATTGAGGGGAAGAGATGGTCAGCGAGTTTCGTATTTCGCATGTGTACCGCTTAGTCGCCGTAGCGGCCACCGCAGTGGTCGCGATGTCCTTGGTTCAGCCTGCTGGAGCAGGGACCGTGAAGGAACTCGCGGGGCGATGGTCGGGTTGGGGGTCGGTGAAGCTCTCCAACGGTGCCACGGAAAGGGTGAGGTGCGTGGCGACCTACTTCGTGAAGAGGGCGGAGACACTGATCAATCAGAACCTGCGCTGCGCCAGTGCCAGTTACAAGATTGATGCTAAGGCGCATTACAACCTCAAGGGCGATGTGCTCACCGGCGCGTGGGAGGAGCGTACTCATTCGGCAAAGGGTAATGTCAAAGGGCGCATGACCGGCGATGGCTTCAAGCTGGCGGTGCGGGGGAAGACATTTTCGGCCAGCATGATCGTGACGTCTTCGCCCTGTAAGCAATCGATCAACATTTTCCCAAGCGGGCTTGATGTCTCCCGGATCGCGATCGGTTTGAAGAAGTGCTGAACGGGCTGGTATCGCGAGGTTCCATTTTCTGACGGGCGGTACTTCTTCCGTGCAAGGTCTCGCAACCAATCTGGAACCGTGGTTGGATCAGCACGGTTCTCTCGGATCTCGTTGGCGGCATGCAATTCGGTTACTGCGCGCGCGTTGGTGCATTCTTCGGCGCGATATTCCTCATTTACGGTGTGCATCTGCCCTTTCTCCCGCTGTGGCTGGAATGGCGCGGGCTGACGGCGGCCGAGATTTCGATCGTGGTCGCGGTCCCCTTTTTCCTTCGGATTGGGGTGTCACCAAGTGTTGCATTCTTTTCTGACCGGAGCGGGCGGCACGGCCGTTCGATTATTCTGCTTGCCTTCTGGTCAGCTGCAATGGCGGCCCTCCTGGCCCAACTGAGCGGGTTCTTCGCAATCCTGCTCGCTGCGGTGGCTCTCTCGCTGGCGATGACGACGATCATGCCGCTGACGGAAGTGATTGCCGTTCAAGGGGTCCGCAGCCATGGCTGTGATTATGGCCGCATGCGGTTGTGGGGCTCTTTGACCTTTATTTTGGCGAGCTCGCTCGCGTCAGTGTTTATTGGTTGGCTGGGTGTGCGGGTCGTTGTCTGGCTCATCCTGGCGGGATGTCTCATAACGGCGATTGCGGCGCTGTTCTTGCCGGAGGACCAGGGAGCTTCGGGGTCTGACGTTGACGGTGCCGCGGTCATGAGTCTGGCGGCCATTCGAAGTTTGGTGCTGTCGCCGGTGTTTTTGCTGTTCCTTCTCGCTTGCGGCTTGGTGCAGGCGGCCCATGCAACTTATTATGCCTTCAGTGCGATCCATTGGTCGCGTCAAGGGCTGTCCGCGGAGGTCATCGGGGGTCTTTGGGCGCTCGGTGTTATTGCGGAGATCGGGCTATTTGCATGGTCGGGAGCGGTAACGCGGCGGTTCACGGCAGGCGGACTTATGATTATCGGTGCGGCGTCCTCTGTGGTTCGCTGGTCAGCGATGGCTTTTGACCCCGGTGTCGGCGTGTTGGTCGTCTTGCAGTCATTGCACGCCTTGACGTTCGGTGCGTCTCACCTGGCCGCGATCCGGTTCATCTCGCAAGCGGTTGATCCGAGGTTGGCGGGGACGGCGCAAGCTCTCTACGCCACAACCGCCATGGGCGTTGCGATGGGCGCTGCCACGCTGGCATCGGGCCTGGTCTACGAGAGGATCGGCGGAGCAACGTTCTTGTTGATGGCCGCATTTGCCGGCGTTGGTCTCATTGCTGCGCTGGGCGTCTTGAGGAACTGGGACGGCGGTTTGCTGGTGGACCTCGAAGGGCCTGCCGAGGCGCGACCATAAAGTCTTTCGTCACCCCCAGAAGTCGGGATCGCATGGTGAGATCCAGCCGTCCTTGAAGCGGAGTCCATTGTCGCGATCGCGCGCAAGCAGCAAAGGCCCGTCGAGATCCACCCAGTCGGCCTCGGGAGCGAGCAACATGGCAGGTGCGACTGCCAGGGATGTTGCGACCATGGAACCAATCATGATCCTCATGCCAAGTTCGCGCGCGCGCTTTTTCATGGCTAACGCCTCGGTCAATCCGCCGGCCTTGTCGAGCTTGATGTTGACGGCGTCATAGCGGGTTGTCAGGGCATCCAGATCGGCGCTGGTGTGGACACTCTCATCAGCGCAGACGGGAACCGGGCGCGCTACCGTCTCGAGCGCGGCATCCATGCCGGCGGGCAGAGGCTGCTCGATCAGCTCCAGTCCGGCCTCATGGGCCGCCTCAAAGAGATGTGGCAGCTGTTCGGCATTCCAGGCCTCATTCGCGTCAGCCACAAGTCTGGCATCTGGACGGGATTGACGAACGGCACGCATGCGAGCGGCATCGTCGTGGTCGTTTCCACCGAGCTTCAGTTTCAAGAGCCTGAGCCGCGGTCGGGCGGCGGCTTGCTCAGCCATTCGAGTCGGGGTGTCCAGGCTGATCGTGAAGCAGGTTTCAACTGCTTCTGGCTGCGGCGTGCCGGCAATTTGATGGCAGCTAATGCGGCGCTGCTTGGCTTCTAGGTCCCAGAGAGCACAGTCGATGGCGTTACGGGCGGCGCCAGGCGGAAACGAACGAAGAAGCTCCTCTCGCGTATGCGGAATAGGTCTGCGAAGAGCGTCCAATGTGGACTGGGGTGTTTGTCCGTAGCGGGCATAGGGAACGGCTTCACCGCGTCCCGTACAGTCACCGGAGGTTAGCTCAACAACGATGACGCACGCGGACTCCTTGGTGCCGCGAGAGATCACAAATGGATGGCTGAGTGGCCAGTCCTCAATTTGCTGGCGAACCATACGGGGCCGCGAGGGGGTGGGCGCTGACATGGCTTACTCAGTAACACGATGCGCTCGGAGATGGTGGAGGATTTGCGCCGTGATGACGGTCAGCCGTCAAGGCGGCCGCTGACGTGGGCCAAGAAGAGATAGGCACGGCCCATCTCGGACAAGAGATGGGTTTGCACCAACCTACCAGAGGCATCCTTTTGCTCGGCGGCGCGGATTGTGCGTTCGAAGTCTGCCAGGAACCGACTGATCGCATCGCGAAGTTGCGGGTCGCTGCGATGGCGTCGGGCGAGTTCCTCAAAGGCGGCCCGGGCAGGTGGAGGATACAGACTCGGCACCATGATGCCGCGTTGTCCCGCGCGCAAGCGGTTCCAGATTTCCTGGGCGGTCGACGGATCAATGGCCTGCACCATGACACTGATGTCCGGCAGTGCTCCGGCCGGTGAGGCTTGCTGTGGAACCGGCGTCTCCGCGTCCGGCTTATCCGGGGCACCGCCGTCTTCTTCAAGTGACGCGCGTTTCAGAAGGTCGCCCAGCGACCAACCTTCGCCTTGCGCCTGCTGTGTCCGGCCCTGCGGTGCAGCGCCTCGTGGTGCCTGTGCGGCGGCTGCGTTATCGGCCTGGGGTTGGCGCGCGGCCTGCGGCTGCTTTTGTGCGGCTTTTTGTGGTTCAGACTGCTTGGGCGGGACTTGCTGCTGTGCAGGCCGGGGTGAGGCGGTTGCCCCAGCTGGACGCAGTGGGCGGGCATGGATTTCGCGGGCCAGGCTCGAGGAGAGGCTGGAAAGCTGGCGTTGTGTTTCGGCTTGTTCGGAATGCGCCTCGCGATCATAGCGCGCCGTCAGCGATGCCGGGTCAGTGCGTTCCGGCTGTGTGGCGGCGTTGACCGGCGCGACGGGCGTAGAGACATCACGGGTGCGAGCTTCTTTTGAAGTCATCTGGGAGAGCTGCTCAAGGGCCGTCAGTTGGTCCTGAAGAGCGCGTCGCATGGCTTCAGCACTTTCGCGCGTGTCAGTGGGAATGGTCTCCATTTTCTGTCTCAGGCGCGCCTGCTCGTCTTCGATAGCTTGGGTTGCTTTTTGCGCCCTCTCTCTGACCTCTTCAGTCGTTTCATCAAAGCGGTCCGAGAGGTTCCCAAGTTGTGATGTGACTTCCTGCGAAACTGTCGAGAAACGCTGGCGCAGGTCGGTCAGGGCGCGCTGGCTTTCCTCGCCGGCTTCGGCGCGGAAGCGCTCGAGGTCGGCAATGGCCTCGCGCTTGTGAGAGAATGCGCCCTCGCGGAGCTCCTCGGCGGCGGCTTTGGCGCGGTTCTCGGCCTCTGAAAGCTGGGTCTCGATGGTTGACGAGTAGCCTTCAATGAATTGGGAGAATTCGTCCGCCTTGCTGGAGAGGCGATCGAGCGTCCCTGACAATTCGCCATGGCGCTGCTTGAGGGCGGTGTCGATTTTGTAGTTGGCGCTTTCGAGAGCGTTGGCGGCCTGCATGATGAGCTGGCCCTGGTTCTCGAAGCGGTTGGTGACGGAGTTGATCTGACCGAGAAGGTTTTCGGAAACGCGCTTGAGCAGATCGGATTGGCTGGCGAGCCCCTCGATGGCCTTGAGGGATTGACGCGTGACG
>JARFQY010000283.1 GCA_029287535.1 Filomicrobium sp. | reverse complement strand
CGCATCAAGTGATCAACATAAGCGCTCCAGCACGACATTTGCTTGAAAGTACTCTATTTACTTCTATCATCTTCCGACAAAGGCATGATGGCGGGCACCGAGTTGCTACCCATACGGGGTTGCATTGGAGGAGCAAGTCATGCTGACCAAGTATCTAGGCAGTTCAATCCTCGCCTTTAGCGCATTAGCGAACGCTTGTTCGCCGTCGATTGCACAAGAACGGCGCATCTCTCATTTAATGATCCCAGACAGTCTTTCCGACAGCCCGCCGGCCGTCTTGAAGATCGCCAGTTCGTGTCGCTCCAAATGTCGCCAAAAAGTTAAGAGCTGCAAACGCAGGTGCCCAAAGGGTAGCTCAATGGGCGGAGAGTGCAGGACCAACTGCGGTTATGCCTACCAGGACTGCAAAAAGCGTTGCTAGCGCTTTCGCTTGTTGCATCAAAGACAAATCGCCGACACTTACGGGCTTGATCCTCAAGAATTGCCGGCAGCAGGACATCAGCGCTTGACGTTAGAAGAAGCGCGTCGCATCGCAGCAAACATTGCGAAGCTGCCGGAGCTGCTCGCACGGTCGACTAAGCTGTGACCCAGGCCGTTACTCGGCCTGCCCCACCTTCTCGACCGTTTCGTATTTTTCGCTGGCTTTTCACGTGTCTCGGCGGATACAGGTGAGGGTATCGATGAGCTGCACTTCGCCCCTTTGAATCGCCTCAATATCAGATCTGCGGAAGCGTAACTTGCTATCGATTTTGATTGGCGTCAGGTTCCGCTTCTCGATTAGTCGATAAACAGCAGACCTAGACAGATTGAGCGCGGACATTACCGTCCCCATGTCAATCAGCTGATCAAGAGGATCAGCTGATGTCTTTAAGTGATTACCACGCTTTAGCGCTGCGATTACACGCTCAGAAACCTGCTCTGCAGTTTTGTCTGCTATCGCAGAAACAATTCCCTGAATGTAGAATGGGAAATTACGAGTGCTCATAGCTGCCCCCTTGTGAACATAAGGACAGGGATAAAAGGAATCGCGCAACTGAGCAAGAGATGGCCAAGTACTTCACTATAGTTTTGCAGTCAATCCCACCTTGACAGATTTAATTTTATTATCCCGAATTGACTGCATTTATGAAGATTGCCTCCCTAAAGAAGGTGTCGCCTGAGGAAATATTTGAGACAAAAATATTTTTAACTTCATTACTTACTTGAGCATTATCATAAGCACTTCAAATCTAAGAGCTGCTCGAGCTTCTTGCTCCAAAGATCCATTGCTTCCCGCTTCTCGCTCGCGAAATCGTGGAGATTATATACCCGCCTAGTCACATCCATGGGGGTATGGTTGAGCACCAACTTGATGATGTCGTTCGGCACTCCGATTGCGGCCATCCCTGTTGCAGCAGTGCGTCGAAGATCGTGCGGCGTCGCCGGCCGGATGCCTGCGAGTTTCGCAAATATGCGCTGTTGGACCTTTTCAAGTACATACCGGCTGATTGGCGTGTTGGAATGATTGGGACTTGGAAAAACAAGTTGTTTGGATGGCGATAAGTACAACGCCTCCTGAAATAGGGCAGCTGCCATGGGAGACAGCGGTACAAGGTGCGGCCTACCATTCTTTGTCTTAGGTAATCGCCACAACGGCTCAGCGCAGTCCAGCACCAGCTGAGACCTTGTCGTCTTACGGACTTCGCCAGGCCGCTGCGCTGTTGCAAGAATGAGCTTTAGGGCCAGCTGGGTCGCTCTTGTCACCCGCGAACAATCCACGGCCTGCCACCAGGTAACAATCTCTCCGTCATCCAGTGTCCTGTCCCTCGGCGGATTGCGCCCGTAGCGACTAGGCCGGCCCCGGCGCTGACGTCCGAGTTTGTCGGCAGGGTTCGACGAGATGCCATATTTTTCAGCGAGTGCTAGCCTGTCAAAGAGAGCATAATTATAAATTGCCTTGATGTGCCCCACGATACGGTGGGCCATGGTTTTCGAGCCACGTTCGAGCACCGCTGTACCCACGCTATCTACGTCGCCCGGAGTTATCTCTCGAGGTTTCCTGTGACCCAGGGCCGGCAGCGCATCTTTTCGCAGTTCGCGCTCATACTCGAGGATATTCTGAAGATGCCGATGGTCATCTAGGTAGTCAGCAACGAAATCGGCGAACGTTCCACCGTTTGACACCAAGCAGGGCGCAACGCCCTGTTTCACCGCTACAGATGACTGTTCCGCTAGGTCACGCGCTGCCTTCAGCGACAGCGTGGGATAGGTACCTAGTCTTTCTCTGAACTTCTGCCGACGCCGGCCAAGGGTGCGGGTTGCAACAAATTTCCAAACCTTGCTGCTTGTTCCGTCTCGCTTGGGCTGCCCCACGACGAGAATAAGTCCAGGCGAATTGGCAACACGGTATTCCGTCTCACCCTTGTTTCCCAGATGCTTCGCCGCCTTAACCTGGCTGTCTTTGCTGATCGCTCGGTTCGACATCTTGCCCCCACTTTTTCAGGCCCGTTTTAGGCCCGCCCCGCGATTTTCAGGCCCTTTTTAGGCCCGGTTTTGGGGTACAGCTGGAGACATCAATGGTCAACCACGCACGAGAACGAGGCGCAGGAATATCAAATAGTGTGCTGTTTTTGCTATGCTTTTGAGAAGCCAGAAACATCTAGAGACAACTGCAGACAATCCCACAAAAGAAAGCGCCACCCCGCGTGCGACAGGGTGGCGCTTCCGCGGCCAAGCAAGCAGGGAACGAGCCTACTTGGCGGTTGGGCTCAAGGAAGCCAAATAGTCCTTGAGCATCTCGGCTCCATAGAGCGGCTTGCTGACATGCTGGTGGCAGGTCGTGCAGTTGGCCTTGGGCGCATCACCCGTCGGCCCTAGCCGCTTGTCCGGATAGACAGGCTTCAATGGTTCCAGGAATGCCGCATTGAGATCGCGAACCATCCGGATTCCGTGCCAAGCATTGACACGCTGTGGAGTGCTCTGTTCCCAACTGCCGAAAGCCCGGCTGTTGTGACAGAACGTGCAATTCACACCCAGCGACTCGGTCATGTGCATCATCAAGCCGTAAGTCCACTCGGTGTCCTGGATGGTCGCACCCAACCCACTATCGAGCGCCGCTTTGTCTTGGACTCGAATCCGCCTGTTCTTGTCATCACCGACATTGGCAAGAAAACTCGCATAGTGCGCGTTGGGCAACGAAGAGTAGCCGCTTGACTTGAGACCGCCTTCGTTCTGGCTGTCCCTGCGGCCGAGCATGCGGTTTTCCTGCTTCGGCGTCTTGGCATCGAACCAGATGTACTCTGGAACATTCTTGCCGCGGTGGCACGTGTAGCACGTGACCCCGACATTGCCGACGTGGTCCTTCCATTGGCCATTAATGTGCTGCGTCATCTGGAACATGCGGCGAGACACGATTTTCGCGTAGTTGTCGTCGCTGGCGAAGTTGCCTTCTTCGTTGTGGCAGTAAACGCAGCCTTGTTCTGGCGACACCCACTCCGTAATGGCAGCCATAATGCGGTTGAACTGCGCCTCACTCAGGTCGCCGAGCACTTGCACGTTCTCATAAACCTCTGAGGCGCGTGGACCGGCTATCTCCTCGGGATCAAGCGCAGGTTGCGGCTCGGGCAACTCGTTTGTTGCCTTGAGCTTGGCGGTCGTACGCTTGTTTTCGACAAGCTCCATGCCGACGCCGCGGTAGCCAAGTTGGGTCTTTTCACTCGGAACCTTCAGGAACCAGGCAGCAAGAACACCAAAGGCCAGGACAGCACCGATGATCACCGGTACTAGCAAAGGTTCGCGGTTCATTTCGCACCTCCTGAGCCGGCGGCCGGGTCAGCCAGCGAGTCCGCCGGGAACATTTCCGGGTAGGCTGGGGCGAAGTCATGCTTCACAGCCCACAGATACCAGTTGTCGACGACCGTGCCGGTGAGCAGGATGCCAATGCCGCCGGTCAGGGTGCAGAGCACGGCAAACCACCACGCCCAGCGGTGGATCGATTCCATCGTCGCGTTGAAACCCATGGTCCAACGCCAGAAGAGCCCGGCCCGCTCGGAAGCCGTACCCCGATCGTAGATCTGCTCGATTTCGCGGTCGCCACCAAATCGGCTGACGGCAAGAATGGTTGCCGCGTGCATCGCGAACAGAAGCGTCGATCCATACAGAAAGACAATCGAGAGAGCATGGAACGGGTTGTAGAACAGATTGCCGTATCGAATTGAAAACGCCGCGGTCCAATCAAGGTGCGGGAAGATCCCAAACGGCACCGCTTCACTCCAGCTCCCCATCAAAAGTGGTCGGAAGAAACCGAGCACCAGGAACAGCCAGATCGCAGAGGCAAAGGCCCAGGCGACATGCGTACCCATGCCAAGCTGGATGGCCCGCCGGTACATTTTTACCCACCAGAGCAGGATCGACAGCGTGATGAGCTGACCGGCAATCATGTACCAGCCGCCCTCACCGAGTGGCGGCCAGCTCAGACCATACTTCGGGTCTGGCGGATCAAGACTCAGCCAGAACAACTGGCGGATGAACTCGATAGGGTTCCAGTTCACCTGCGCCAGCATGTTGAGGCCAATGATGTTGAACCCCAGGACACCCAGGACGAGTGAGACGATCCCGAGACCACCGAGATGAATCGGACCGATCTGCGCGTTACCGATGCGTCCCAACAGATCGGAGAAAGCCATGCCGCCAACCCGCGGCATGTCGCCCGCGGGTAGAGCGAGACCGGGCTCGCCGGGGCCGCGCACTTGGACGCGTGTGAAGATATTTTGATAATCAGCCATTGCTTGTATCCCGTCGCTCAGTGCCAGATCGGCAGTTCGAGCCACCAGTTCCACCATTCAGGCCAACCGCGAGTCCAATACGGGCCGCTGATGACGATGCAGACAGCGCTCCAGAACCCTGCATTGAGGGCAAGGAACAAACCGAGCCGATGAATGCCAAGCGTTCCGATGGAGTAGCCAATTGCATCCCGGAAGTACGTGTCTTCGTGGTCCGGAGTTTTGATGTTCTCGCCCTTTTGCGGATTAACCGCGGACAGAACCAAAGCTCCATGAAGCGCCAATGCCAAAACCGTCGTGAAGAAGAAAGTCACGGCGATCATGTGGGCTGGGTTGTAGTGGAAATGCAAATACTGGTATCCGACATTCGAAACCCAGTCGAGATGACTGAAAATGCCATATGGGAATGCATGTCCCCATGCTCCCATTAAAACCGGGCGAATAACGACCAGGGTGAAATAGGCAAAAATCGCGAAACTGAAAGCAATGGGAATATGATAACCCATTCCAAGTTTTCTGGCGATCTCAGCCTGACGCAGAGCCCATGAAACAAAGGCACCGAGCGCGCAAACCGTTATGAACTGCCAAAGGCCGCCCTCCTTCATCGGCGCGACACCCAACCCGTACTTCAGGTCTGGCGGTGCGATGTTGATTGTCCAAGGGTTGAAAGTTCCCTGCAGGGCGGCGCCCCAGAATATCAGTGCGGTACCGAGCAGTGTGAAGAAGATCGTCGTTACGCCGAAGAAACCGACATAGAAGGGGCCAACCCAGAAATCGAACAGATCGCCGCCGACCAGCGTACCTCCGCGAACACGGTATTTTCTTTCAAAGTTGAGCAGTGCCATCTGCTTGCTCCGTTGGGCAGAAATTTTTGCGGATATCGACTCCTCGGGAATCCCCGCAGCGGCGACGTGCGAACTCAGTCTGATACGCCGTCCGCCGCAGGGTCGCGGTTAGCCGCTGACTTTTGCCAACCGCTTCGTTGTTGCAGGTCCTTCGATCGCTGCTGATCCACCACCGGTATAGGCCTTTTCCTCAAGCCAGTTATAGCGGTCGGTACTCAGCAGGATGAGATGGATCATGATCGCCAGAAAGCCCAGCCAGGCATATAGGCCGATCAATACGGTGCGAACACCGAATAACTGCCAAAGACGCCACATGCGTTTTCTCCTTAGCGCTTTATGTGACTGCTAATTTCATCCAAAAAACGAAAAACTCATCTTTTGAATTAGACTGGGATCCAAGGTTTCCAGATCCAGGTCAGAAGGTGCGCGACACAAGCGATCGCAATAAACACCACCATGTAGGTGAAGAAGCCGTCATGGATTTCCTTCGCCTGTTGGTCGGTGAGGTTATTTGGGTCAAGTTCTTGCGGCATTTCAAACTCCGGAGTTTGGCCTTGAGCCCGTTACCGTGCTCTTCCTGCACGGCGAGGATTTGCCATGGCGACTCCATGGCCTGATACAACCGCAATGGCGGTCGCAACCCGAATTCTGTTCCGCGTCTTG
>JARFQY010000279.1 GCA_029287535.1 Filomicrobium sp. | reverse complement strand
ACCCCCGGGTGATACCCACGCCGTCCGGTTGCTTCCGGCACAACGCCTGAAAAGCCAAGTCCCAAAAGGTCCAGGACATCGACGAACGCGTCAATCGCCCTGACCGGGTTGTCATCTTCGACATAAACGTCAAGCCGTTCCGGAAAGTGCGCCGCCTGAGTGCGATCAGCGCCTTCGATAAACCGCTTCATGCCATTCCCCCCCAGGTGAAGCCAAGATCATAGCATGACTCGATGGGGCCGGCGTTTTCACACAGCCTCTGGACTTTCCGGACATTGGCAATGTGCGCCAAGTTCGGCGTCTAGACGTCCACTTTCGGAGGTAAAGCGGAACATAGCTGCGCTGTGATCGTCAGAGGCCGCCTATATCCGCTTTGATCAATAAGCGGACCTAACACATTGATGGGCGGGAGACGTAAACCGACCAGGAATACACTTTGACTATTGTCATAGCTTTGTGACGCACAGCCACTAGAAGCGATATCAAGTTGCTTGCGCGCAGGATCGCGGTTGTCGTGCGACCAGTTTGAGCGCTACCATCCGACGAAAGCGTGTAGGTAATGTTTTGTGTCAACATGAGTAGTTGGAGCGATGATATGAAGATTGGCAAATCGGCTCGCGTCCTAGCTTTGGGCGTCATGCTTCCTTTCGCTGCAGTCGCAGCTACGTCGGCCTTCGCAGAAGAAGAGAAGAAGGAAGGCGGTGTCGCAAAGGGCGCAGTTAAGGGCGCTGCGGTCGGCGCCATCCTGCCCGGTGTGAGCGCGAAAACAGGAGCGGCCGTGGGGGCCGTCGCTGGTGGCGTTAAGAAGGCCGGAGATAAGAAAGACGAAAAGAAGAAATAGCAATCAAGACGTGTAGCAAGACTGCTAAATCCGGCGCAATGGCGACCGGATTTGGTGTCGGGCTACGCTGTCGGATCAGGCGGCCTGGGATCGTACTTTGCGTCCCAAGCCGCGCAAGTTGGCCTGCCGGCCGGCCCTATGCCGGGCAATATCCGGCAAGCTTCAGCGCAATTGGTCGCCTCAGCAGATTTCTGGATGGCTGAAGCGAAAGCATACCAACGACAAGCACCGACGCGTGTCAGATGAGACGACCTATCGAAGCCAGATCAAGGCTAATCAACGAGGTCATTAGGACTAACAAAGCAGTGGGGATACCCGTAACCCCACCGCCAAGGCATTCCCGAACACGGCGCTCCGCCCAGTCGTACCGCCACATACATGGCGTTCGCGATGGCACGATACGCCTTGTCAACCGCATCCTCTTCCACCTTGTAAAAATCGGCGATTTCCGACAGACGATTTCTCCCTGTCTCGATTACGCACTCCCTGAGAGCCCGGTCGGCAATCGTTCGATTGGTGAAGCTCTTTTTGGGGTCCAAGCTCGCTCCCGCTGAGTGGTAGGCCATATCGTGAATGACGCAGCATTTTTCCCAGGGCGGTTCTTTTCCGTGGGCTTCGGCGAATGCCGGTAATTGGTCAGCGACAATGGTCCAGGCAGAAGACAGACCGCCGCTGCAGCCGTCGGTTGTGAAAGGGACGAGGACGCTATCACTATCGCCCCGATCTCGCGCGAGAGCTCTGTGAGCGGGGAGCTCAATTTGTCGCTGTATTGAAACATCGATTGGTTCTGCCGTCGCAACAGGCGTTGCCGACAGTGCAAGGAATACGAGACCATTAAGGAGACGTATCACGATACTCACCAGTCGGTAACGACGAGCCCAGCCTCTCCGCCAGCAGCAATAGCAAGCGCTGCGCCGAACTCATCGACGCGCGCTCAGCAAGGACCTGCTTAGCGATAGCCGGTTCATCGGTAATTATTCCATCAACGCCCATCGAAATCATTGAGGACATCTCAAGCGGCTCATTAACGGTCCATACGTAAAGATCTTTCCCAGCCGCCTTGGCGTTCGACACTAGCCTTGGGCCAACTGTTCCTGCGCTTACGGCAACGAAATCGCCTTCTAGGCCGGTGAGATCGCCAATAGCGGTAGCGGCGAGGACGCCCGTTCGCCAACTGGGCCGGATGGCACGCACCTTCTGTATAGCTGGGTACTTAAGCGACATGAGCGCCACCTGGTCGGCCATGTCGGCCCTTTCAATGACATTGACCGTTCGAGCTTCAAGATCGACGTTATGGCCATAATACTTTAGCTCAACTAAGACTTTGGCGCGGTTCCGTGCGATATCCAAAACTTGGGCCAGCGTCGGTGTGCGCTCCGATGCGTAGGCAGGATCAAACCAACTACCGACGTCAATTTGCGCTAGATCCTGCACCGTTGCATCCCAGATCTTCAATTCACGTCCCGCAAGCTTCATGAAGTCGCTATCATGGATCACGACCACTTCACCGTCGGCCGTCTCCTGTACGTCGATTTCAATCCAATCTGCTTTGTCTTCAATGGCCTTTCGAACAGACGCAAGTGTGTTTTCGGGGCGCGTGCCAGCGGCGCCCCGATGAGCAATAATTTCGACGTCATCTTCGGTCTGAACTCTATCCAGCATGATGCCTCCGGCTACAAAGCCGAAGACGGCTAAGATCAGGCAGGCTAAAAGCAATATTGGAAAAGAGAATCTCCGTATCTCAGTGGTCGCAGATACATGTTCGGTCGAGTTCGTTTCGCGATACAGCGCATCTAAGATCGAGGCCAACGCACCAAGCGAAACGGCATTCAGCACCATCCCGGCGAGGGCCCACGTTCCGCCGATCACCATTACAATCGTAAGCGAGGTGCGCAGTCCTTCGAAGATCCCCGGTACGACTTGCAACAACCAACCAAATATGACCGCTAAACCGATTACGATACCAAGGTGAATGGCCAGTCCGCTTAGCAGCGTACGTAAGAGACGCCGTCGCTTCCCGGTCATTTGCTCAAGGCTTTCAGAGAAGGCTGCATTCGGCCCAATCCCCGCGAAGAGCACCATATGGAGTGACAGAGCCCAGCTCAGTAGGAACCTGACTAGTATTATGGCTGCCACAATAGACAGGACGCCAATGATAGTAGCTGCCCAATAGAATTCAGGTGGTCGCGCAGAGAGATAGTAGTTTATATCGTGAGCCCCTAAGAGCTGGTGCGCTACAAGAATTCCAGCCAACGCAAAGGGCATAACGATTGCCAGTATTCGTAGCGCTAGAAGGGCAGCATAGCTTAACAAAGCAACTAAGCGGCTGGCCATGATGTGCAGTGCGGTGTAGAGCGCGCCGAGCCCCTGGGTAGTTCGGTCTTGCAAATCCACCGCCATGGCCGTGAAGCCAAGAAATGAGCCAATTAGGAGGATGGCGGCGATGCCGATTGCCACCAAAAACCCTATGGGCGTGAGGAAGAACTGCGCAATATCCAGGTCTGTCAAGGCCGACTGCCCGGACAGTGACACAGCAACGGAGGTAAGGGCTCCCGTTATGGGCGCAATGAGAGCGAAGCTTAAAAGCCGAGCGCCCAAATAGATGGGAACAACAAAGCCGCGTCGGCTCCACGCGTTTGCATAGGCCTGAAGTGCATTCACCGAATGACCTCCGTCCGCCCCGTAAACGCTAGGTTCGATCTATGTAGCTTACCGTGGCTAGGACTAGTCGCGATCTAGATCAGCATTAATTCGAGTTATCAGATTGACTGTCGATGGTCCCCGAATCAAGAGGTAGCCGGGAGATTGCGCTCGTGTCTTTAGACAAAGAAAAATTACGGGTCGCTGCCTCAGGAGCGCAGACCCGGGTCACTGCGAAGTTAGGTGACGTGTGGTGGTCACTTCTTATTTGCGGATTGCTTGCTGTGGGGCTCGGTATCGCCGCGATATTCTGGCACAAAGCCACTCTAGAAGTTCTCTTTCGGCTGGGCGGTCTCTATGTGCTATTCGATGGCATTGTGAGCCTGCTCGGCGCATTCCGTGCCCGAGAACGCGCTGCTTATCTGATTCCGGGACTGATCAGCGTTGTTATAGGTGGGATCTTGCTTTTCTGGCCCGACATCGCTGGAAAGCGGGGAGTCAGCCATCCATGAAAAGGCTCCCTTCCCGAATCCTCGTCTACCTACTCGCACTGTGCGCGGCGTCAGTTCCGGCAACGTGTGGCGTGACCGCGGAGGAGTGGCTGGCTCTGGCGACTGCGGGAGACGTTGCGGAGCTGAGCTCTGCCCTGAACCCAGCCCAGGTCCCCGAGAGCACCGCGCTCGGGTTAGGACAATGGGTGTTACTCATCCTTGTGGCCGCCTTCGGACTGTTCTGGTTCTCTCCTGCCTTAGTACGCCGGCGACGCGACCTTGGCTCGCTGGAACCTGAACGAAACGCTGCGAAGGGAGCAGCCCGCTCTCAACTCGGGTACCTCTTCCTAGTTATTGGCGCGGTGCTGCTGGGAACAGCATGGTTACGCGTGTGGGGAACCGAAGTTGGCGCGCTGGCGGTTGCCGTGGCAGGGGGACTAGCGATCTGGATGGGGCTGCCGATGGTGAAGAAAGGGCGCGCCTTGCGCAGTACATCCGCGACTGAGGCGGTAAGTAAGGACCGCCGCCCGCCCGTCCTCTTCCTCCGCGCCTTCAACCTCGACGACCAAGCCCCCGAAGTGGAGCGGTCGCTCGTATTTGCTTTGAAGCAAGCCGGGCCGGTGATCGCCATAGGGAAGCCCGGCGAGTCAGTGGCTCTCCCCGGCGCACACCGGGACTACGTCAGCGACGATGATTGGCAGGACAAGGTGCTTGGAATGATCGACAGCTGCCGGTTCACGGTGTGGGTCTACGGCAGCACCGAGGGCCTAAAGTGGGAGATCCGCAACCTCGTGAAGATCCTTCCGCCGGAGAAGATCGTGATCGTCCTGCCGTGGTGGGATGTCCCGTTGAAGAAGCGGGCCGACCTCTGGCGCGAAGCGCGTACCACCCTCGACGAAGTCCTCCCCATGGAGTTGCCGCAAGAATGCGGTGCTGCGCTGTTCGTGCGATTCGACCCCGACTGGACCCCGGTGCTAGTTTCCGCCGAAAAACGTTCCCTCGCGTACCGGATGGCCACCCTCGACATCCACAATCCACTTGCCGACGGGGCGCTCGCCCTACTCAAGGATTTCGGCGCCGATGTCGACCATCGCGGGGCGGATGCGCTCTACATCTTCATCGCGGTCCTTGGCTGGATCATTCTCGGTGTTTTGGCACTGCTGTTCTACGGGCTCGTCGTGGTTTTCTCCCGTTGAACATCCGCGCCGTGATGCGAGCTTGCGGCCTCCGCGGAAGCCAGGCAGCCTTTCGCTGTCAACTTCGCAATACTCAACGCAGTGCGCCGTGCTTCATTTAACGTCAAACGCTGATGTCCTGCTGCCGGTGTCCATCGCCAGAGTTTTCGGGACAGTAGAGCGTTTAATCTAAGAGAGGGTCCGGCCCATCGGATTGCTCTTTATGCCGCAGCTTAGGGTTGCCTCGGGAAAGCCTTTGCCAGTAGCCGTATGGCGCAAGAATGTTGGCGAATTACCATCGAACGGCCTTGTGATTGTGACGTCTTGGAAGTTTGCTTTTCCTGCACCTCCTCCGCTTCCGGTGCTGGGGGCTGGTAACCGAGTGAAGAGTGCGGCCGGACTGCATTGTGATGGCGGCGCCATTGCTCGATCAGCACCTGGGCTTCTCGCAGCGTTGTGAAGATTTCCATGTTTAGCAGTTCATCTCTGAGTCTCGAATTGAAGCTCTCGCGATAGCCGTTTTCATCACTGCGACACCCGACCCGCGGGGGCCTCCGTAAGGCGCTCGAGCCATTTGAGAATTGTTTGGGCTGCGATTTGCCCGGCGGGCTCGTACATCAGCATGTGCCCCGCTTTCGGAATTACGTGAGCCTGTGTGCCATACCACCATGCCGTCATGAAGGTGTCCAACGGGGGAACGAAGCAGTCTTCCGCACCTCCGATTACCAGCAAATCGGGTCGGGGCCCCGGCGGCGCGGCAAACGGCGGCCAGCTCACTGAGGCTTCGGACATGGCTAGAAAAGACTCGTCCTGGAGCTTGCCGGCGAGCCTATTGAAGACGTCATCCTCAATACCGGTTGGGAATAACCCGGAGCGAATGACCTCCATATCGGCGGCCGCAAGCCCGTGAAGGCAGTAGACCGCCATCTCGCGCCAGAGGTGAGGTTTCTTGATGGCCATCTCGACCGAGGCCCGCATGAGACCGTAAGGCGGAACAGAACAGACCAGAGCCATGCCAGCCGTCCGGTGCCCGCGCGACATCAGTTTTTGGGCCACAGCGCCGCCGAGCGAATGGGCAATCACTACCGTGGGACGATCGATTTCGTCCAAGGCAGTGGCCAAGTCCTGCGCGTAGTCCTCAAGTCTCAAATGGGCGAGCGGCTTGTCACTTGTGCTGCCACCGTGACCCGACAGACTTAAGCTCCAGCTGCGGTAGCCTTTCGCCGAGAAGAAATCGAGCGCGCCGTCTTGCCATAGCCACGCACCGGCGCTGATGCCATGGACGAAGATCAGGTCCACTGGCCTCGACGGCCCGGATGGTGCGGCATGGAAGAGTTCCAAAGTCGGCTCGGCTGTCGGTTTCATGGAGCAGCTTTCTGTGAAATGACTCGTTGAGCCTTCTATTTGGACGAGCAAATGCAGCGCCTGCAGCGTCACTCTCAGCGAGACTGAAGAGTTGTCGTTGGATGGGTCGCTGGCAAGAGCGTGATTTGAGGCTTAAGGCCGAACTCCCAATTGGCGTCGATGGTAAAGCGAAAACGCTGTCCCACGGTTGGGAGGATGATCGCAGCCTCCATAAGGGCAAACGTATTCCCGATACAAAGCCGCTGACCACCGCCAAACGGGAAATATGCGTACTTCGGAAGACGCTGTGCGAAACCTCCTTCCCAGCGCTCAGGGATGAACTCATCTGGTTCGTGGAAGAACTTCGGGTCCCTATGATTGACCCATTGACTGATGAAGATCGTGTAGCCGGGTTTCACTCGATAGCCCGCAAGCTCAAGTTCGGTCGTTGCTTCGCGGCCGATCACATAGACGGGAGGAAGCAGACGCATCGTCTCGTTGATGACCGCTGCTGTATAGGGCAAGGATCTAAGATCATCGGCAGTCGGCGATGCGCCTCCCAAGACGCTTTGCCACTCCGCCAGCAGCCTCTCTTCAACTTGCGGGTGCTTTGCAATGAGGTACCAGCTCCATGTCAAAGCGAGCGCCGTGGTTTCGTGGCCTGCGAGGTACAGCGTCATTGCTTCATCACGGAGCTGCGCGTCCGTCATGCTACTGCCGTCCGGCAGTTTGGCATTTATGAGCCGTGTCAGCAGATCGTCGCGCGCCTCGCTTCGCGCACTGCCGGCCGCGATAAAGCCATCGACTTTTCGGTTTATCTCTCTAAGAGCTCGCCGTAGCTCAAGGTTCTGCGGGGTGGGAAACCATAGAGGTGCTTTCACCAGGCGCCGCACCCGTTGCGACATAAGATCGAAAGCGACTGCGAGAGCCGATGTGAATTGCTCGCGGCTACCCTCATCCTCCAAGTCGAAAAGCGTCTTGAGTGCGATCCTGCTTGTCAGGTCGGAAAAGGTCAAATCGATCTGGATGGATTGCCCGGGCGACCAGCCAGCAAGCATCTGCTCAGTCAGCTCCGCCATCGTCGGTGCATATGACTGGACTTGTGTTTTCAGAAATGCCGGCTGCACGAGCCTGCGTTGTTGCCGCCAGAAGGCGCCCTCACTTGTGACGAGCCCATTTCCGAGGACCGGCTTGTAGGCGCGCGCACCGAAGTGTTTGACGTAGTGCTTGGCGTCATGAACCAGTACCTGTTCGATTAGGTCATGGCCGCTCGCCAGAAAAATGCGCCGCGGCCCTAATCGGAAACTGGCCAGCGGCCCATAATCGCGCGCGAGGCGCCGGAGGAAGCCGAGCACGTTTGCGCTAAATTCTGGCAGGTTACCGGCGATCCCTGAAGCCTTGGGGCCAGGAGGTAGACCAGCTCTCGATGTCACGGACGACATGACAAACTATACCGAAATCAACGTAGCAAATACAAGCCGAGGCCATGATAATCATCAATCGGCAGAGCGTCCGATCGCAAATATCTGAGTTCCGCTTTGTGGACATTCCGGACATTGGCGAGATGCGCAAAGCTTGCCGTTCAGATGTCCGCTTAATGATCAAAGCGGACAAAGTCGCAGTCTGATGATTGCAGCTCAGGCATGTTCGGCTTTGGCGCCTAAAGCGGACATCTGAACCGCCGTGCGAGAGCCGTCGGGCTGTCACGGAAATCCCGTTTGGGCGGCTAGAGGTTCACAGGCTCTTATGCCTACTTAGTTCGATGGCAGCCACGCCTGTTTAGGTGTCAGTTCATACTTCCATGGCAGCCCGGTGTTGCGCCAGCCTTTGACTGTCCTCATGCCCGCTTTGTCCTTGTCGCCTTCAAAGCCCTCGACGAGGCTCCAAACATTATCGTACCCAGCCTTTGCAAGCGTATTCGCCGCGTTGGCTGACCGACCACCGGAGCGGCACATTACGAACACTGGATGGGTCTTGCCCAATCCTTCGCGTGCCACCAATGCATCGACATTGTTTACGAAATCCTCATTCGGAACCCCTTTATAGGCACCCTTTTTTTCATCGAATTCGAGCTTGAAAAGCTGGAACGGAATTATGGCGTCGACCGGTTCTGGATGGCCGACGAAATTAACCTCGATTGGATCGCGCACATCCACGAAGAGGATTGTGGGATCAGCGTCCAACGCGACCATCGCATCCGTTGAAGACAAGTAGAGGCCGAGGGTCGTTTGCTTTTTTTCCGGGAGTTCAGCTTCCCTGATGCTAGATCGAATTTCCGCGGCGCTGGCCGACGTGGTCACGGCTAAGCAAGTAACCATAAGGAAGAGCAGTCTCATAAGCGACCTCCAACGTAGTCATGATAAATCGGTACCAATGCCCCGGAGCCTGCAGCCACAGCGGCACAATCGGCAACTTTGGACCGCTAGCTTCTTCTCCGGTGTTGTTCTACGCGATAAGTGGGTAGTAGCAGTCCGCTTGTTCTTGCTACCCAACTCTTGCCGTTGGAACGGAGAGTTTTTCAGCAGAAATCTTTTCCCAACGTTCTTTGACAAGTTGTTTCGCGGCTTCCTCTAGGAATTCCGGCGCGGCCCAGTCATGCACGTTGAAGTCGTTATTGATGTAGCCATGGCTCAACATGAAGTCTTTACCGATCTCGATCGAAGCCAGGTTCTGCGGTGACAGATTAGGCACCATGTCGACGTCCTTGATGCCCTGGTAAGTGTCTTCAACGTCCAGATAATAGGTTTGCTTGTCGAGGATCGCCGCTGCGGCGTGCTTATGTTCGTTGGACCAACGACCGACCCTGATCATACCCTTCATGAATGTGACAGCCAGTTCCGGATGCTTTTCTGCCATCTCATCGGTGCATGTGATCACGGCCGGGATATTAGCAACTTGCAAGGTCCAGTCTGGATGGCGTGACAGGTCCTCAACGGCCTTCAGTTTGCCGGTCGCTTCCTGCAGATGCTGAAAGACTTTGCTCTGGCTGTAGATCGCATCGACTTTGCCCTCCAGCAGCGCTGTCTCCAGGGGGCGGAAGGCTAAATCGTGCTTGTGATCACGTTTGAGTTGCCACTCAGTCGGATTCTCAATGGGCTTCAGCATCTCGGGATTGTCATACCAATCGTCCGGGTAAGGGAATTCCACAATCTCGACGTCTTCGAGGGTCATGCCGTTAATCCGAAGCATCAAGCGGATTTGCTGATCCTCCTGAATGCGCCAC
>JARFQY010000192.1 GCA_029287535.1 Filomicrobium sp. | reverse complement strand
ACGATCGCAATGCAGGATTCCACGGGCCCGTTCGACTGGCACCTGACGCGCAGCCTGCTTCGACTTTGCCGGGACTACGATATCGAGCACAGCCGCGACGTGTTCAACCACTACAGAAGTGACGCGGCTGCGGCGCTGGAGGCGGGTAACGATATTCGCACGGCTCTGGTCTGCTTTGGGCTTGATGCGTCGCACGGGTACGAGCGCGTGCATCTGGATTCCCTGACGAGTCTTGCGCGGCTGCTGGTGCTCTACGTGCAAAGTCCGGCGTTATTCGACCGCGACCGGGCACAGCTAGGTCCCTTGGGTGACCTGCCGCCGGCCGAAGAGGACGGCCCGTAAAGCGCCATTGTTACCGATAACGGGATGCTGGCGGTAAGCATGAAAGCGGCACGAGCGCTATTGGACACGACCTCCGGCGACGATCACCCTATCGCATCAGTGAACCAGCTTCTCGCCGGCAATGTAGTTTTCCAGCTGCTCAATGACGAAGCTCTGGTCATCGATGATAGCTTTGACAAGATCACCGATGGAAATCAGCCCGATAACCTTGCCACGCTCCAGCACGGGAAGGTGACGGACGCGCTTGCGAGTCATCAGGTCCATGCATTCATCGACTGAGTGTTCGGGGCGAGCGCACACGACGGTGCGGCTCATGATTTCACCGACGAGTGTGTCTGGTGACGTCTTTCCCTTAAGGATGACGTTCCTGGCGTAATGCCGCTCGGTGATGATGCCGACCAGCTTGCCTTCCTTCATGACGAGCAGTGAGCCGATGTTATTGTCGGCCATGAGGCTGATCGCTTCATAAACGCTCTGCGTGGGACGAACGGTAAACACCTGGTGTCCCTTAGCGTCGATCAGTTGTTTCGCGGTTAGCACTTGGGGTACCTCCTTCCGACTAGGTTCCCCCCTTCGCCTGTGTCGATCGCGACCTTTTCCCTCAGCGGACCTTTGAACTGTCCAACTTTAGACGATAGTAGCGCAATAAGTTACGCTTGTCGCGGACATAAGAGCAGCTGACCACAGCTTGGTCGCTCGCGTTCGCTCTTTTCTCAGTCATGGATCCTCGGGTTAGCAGGCGCATTGCTGGGTTACCAAGTGCAGCGCCCTGTAAGGTTTCTTGACGTAACTGGATGAAATCAGGGCGGATTCGTTAGACAGTATCTGGGCGTCGCGGATTTATGCGTCCAAGATGCGATCGCTACGCCACTGATTGCGGCGACGAGGCTGCGGTTGATCGTCCTAGCCCCGCCCCCCGCAGGTCCTGATGAGTGGTTCAGGCTGAGTTTGGCCCCAGCTGGCGGTGCCTAGCCGCTGCGGAGAAGGATGATGGATGCCTCGAATCCCGAGCGCCGGCTGACACTGCGCCAGCGCATTTTCGACATCCTCGAACATAGCCGCCGTCGCGATTTCGCTTCGCGCGTCGTCGACTTCGTTCTCGTCGTCCTCATCGTGAGCAACGTGGCTGTCGTCATCGCACAGTCCGTCCCGGAGGTTGCCGCCGAATACGGGGCTTCGCTGCTGGCGTTCGACCGGCTTTGCGTCATCATTTTTGCGATTGAGTACATCGCCAGGCTTTGGGTTGCGCCCGAACATCCGATGCTGCGCGGCAATGGACCTACGATGGCTCGGCTGCGGTTTGCCGGCACGCCGCTGATGATTATTGACGCGCTAGCTCTCCTACCCTGGCTGCTCGAGGTCTTGTTCCCCAGCAGCGTGCTCATGCCATTGACCCGCCTTGTGCGGCTGTTGAAGCTTGCGCGCTACTCTCCCGCCATCGCCACCATCGGCCGCGTCATTGTTTCAGAGCGCCGAGCCTTGTTGGCCTGCATCATCATCCTGAGTGGCGTGCTGCTCGCCGCCGCGGCGGTCATGCTCGCGATCGAGGGGCGTGAGCAGCCCGAGCGACTTGGCGATATGCCTAAAACGATGTGGTGGGCGGCGGCGATGCTTGCCAAGATCGGCGGCGGCGAAACCGAACCCGTTACGGCGCTCGGGCGGATCGTGGCCGCGATTACGGTGATGCTTGGAATCTTTTGTTTCGCGCTGCCGGTGGCCATTATTGGACGAGGCTTTTATGAGGAAATCCGAAGGCGAGATTTCGTGATCACGTTCGCCATGGTGGCCCGCGTGCCGCTGTTCTCGAAACTCGACGCCGGGGCAATCGCCGATCTCGTGGGCATCCTGAGGGCCCGCACGGTTACTCCCGGCACGACGCTCATGCGCCGAGGCGACCGTGGCGATGCGATGTACTTCATTGCCAGCGGCCGCGTCGAAGTTTCAACCGAGACTCTCACCTTGTATCTGTCAGAAGGGGACTTCTTTGGTGAGATGGCGCTGCTTTCGAGGGAGCCGCGAACAGCGACGGTCACGGCGGTTAGTTCGGCGGACCTACTGGTTCTGGAAGTCGATGATTTTCTTCGACTGCTCGACAAGCTTCCGGCCTTCAAGGAACATATTCAAGAAGTTGCGAAGGAGCGGCGCGAAGGCAATGTCCAAGGCTCCTAGGTCGAGGGCCGCCGCCGATCACGAACTTATTCCTTGCTGGTGATCGAAGCGTTGACCACCGTACCCCCGCAAATGGTGCGGAGCTTTCGGAACATGAACGCGTATTGGTTACCGACGCGGCGCGGATTCCTGTCATCAGCGGCTGCAGCAGCGGTCACCGGTCTCGTCGCTCCGAGGGGACTCTTAGCCGCTGAAGACCGCGTCGGGCGCCGCGCGCCGGCCTGGGACATCTCCGAGTGGATTAATCAGGACCCGGGTAACGTGGAGGCGCTGCGCGGCAAAGTCGTCGTTATCGACTTCTTTCAGCTGCGGTGCCCCGGCTGTAATCAGTTCTCAGGTTTGCTGATGTCCCGTTGGCAAAAGAAGTTTGAGAGGCAGATCGCCGACGGTCAGCTGGTTTTTGTGAAAATCCACACCGTCTTTGAGGGTCATAGCTACCAGACGGTCAAGAGATTGAAGGGCTACCTGAAAGAGAAACAGATCGATTTGCCCGTCGGAGTCGACCGGCATGCCGATGGTCAGCGTCTGCCGGAAACCATGCGCCGCTATCGCTCGCGAGGCACGCCCGAAATGGCGGTCATTAACCGCGAGGGGATTATCCGGTTCCAGGAATTCGGATACTTCGAGCCGCATGCGGTCGAAGCCATGATCCAGTCGTGGATGACGGCGACCCGCGCCTGAGTGGTGGTGCACGTCGCCTGCAACCGTCGCGTTACTTGGAACTGCTCAATCCGACCCGTCAGGGAAAGCAGCGTCGGGAATCCTCTCCGTTGCTTGGTGCTTTGAGAACTTGTCGAGGAAGATCTCTCGGATGAAGTAACCGACTTTGTGCGTCACGGGATAACCCGAGGGCCGAGGCACATCGTTTTTCAACGCGTCCAAGCTCCAATAGTCATCGACGCTGCCGACCCGATACTTGGTCTCCTTGCCGTTCACCACCAAGGAGACCGTGTCGCCAACTTCGTATCTAACCAATTTGTCGACCGACAGAAAAATGTGGTCGCCGTTGTAAGGCTTGAACCGCAACGAGTATGAGTCGAAACCAAACTCATCTGCCATACCAACACTCCATTGCTTAGGACGCCAACTCGCCAATCATGCGATAGACGGTCGTGCAGCCGATACCAAGCCGCATGGCGATGCGCCGCCGGTTCGCCTTGGCAACGCGACTTTGTCGAAATATGTGAGGAATGCGCACGCTACGAACAGGAAGCGTGGGCCATGCGGGCAACGGCCGCTCTTCTAATCGGGTGATCACGGACCCAACCCCGCTCA
>JARFQY010000163.1 GCA_029287535.1 Filomicrobium sp. | reverse complement strand
GGAGAAAGTAGATCCGCAACATGACTTCGAGCGGATACGGCCATCGTCCCTTGCCGGCCTTGGGATAGTACGGCTCGATCAAGCTGAGCAGGACCGCCCACGGCACGACAGCGTCCATCTCGCTCAAGAACCGCTCGCGCTTCGTCTGCTTCTTCTTGTTGCGGTGATCAAGCGTCGCAAAGCTCAGCTGCGTCATCTCAGGCCCCTCGAATCATCCCATCGAGTGTGCCACGCTTCGCGAGTTATTCAGAGGTTCCCTTGGAGGTTACCCCTTCTTGCCAGCAAAGATGCTCAGATCCGCAGGCATGGTCTCGAACGCTGCCGTTTCTTTTGGGATCACAATCCAGCGTTGTGCGCTGCGCGTGTAGACGTGAAACTCAGGTCTCACCCATGCAGTCTCATCCATGGTACCAGGCTTCTGGCTGATCAAGTCCGGAAACCTACTTGAGACATGATGGATGCGCGTGCCGCACTGCCCAAAGAAAGAATTAGTGAAGGTGTGTCCGTTGCTCCCGGGCCTCTTGCGCTGCCTGCTCGCCTACGCCACGTCCCGTAGGAGTGCCTCGGCATCAACGAGGTCTTGTGTCTCGAAACCCTCCGTGAACCACTCAACGATCGGTGTCAGCAGATCCCGACACTGACGATGGTGGCCCTGTTCACGCCAAAGTCGGGCGAGGCTTGAAGCGGCGCGCAACTCCAGGGACCTGCTGGATCTTTTCCGGGCCTCAACAAGCGCGCTATGGAAGGCTCGCTCGGCTGCCGCCACCTCTGGTTCGGTCAGATGCAGAAGAAGCTCACCCCGCAGCCAGTCGGCTCTCGGGTGGTTTTCGATCACCGCCAGCCCTTGAGCGGCATCCCCTGCGAAAAGATGTATCTCAGCCGCAAGCCTTTCGCTCAGGCGGTTCATAGGGCCTATGCGTTCATAGATCTTCAGGGCCTCGGTCAACTGCGCGAGCGCGTCATCGGAGCGTCCTTGATGCGCCAGCGCGCGGCTTCGCAACAGGATGCCATTTGCCATGTACCAAGGCCCAAGGTTGTGCTCGTGCGTCAAATGAAGGACCGCCTCCGCGCCGTCAGCAGTCAACTGCCAATCGCCACAATTTGCGTTGACCAATGACGCTTGCCAGTGGGCGTGAGCAAGGCTTAGCGGGTGATCGATCTCGCGGGCAAGATCAATTCCTTCGTTGGCCCGCGACTGAGCTTGGTCAGGATAGCCGAGCGCCCAGAGCACATTCGCAAGATAGGCCAGGCAGATGACCCCTGGATCACGGACGTAGAGCCCTGGCTCTGGCACATGATCCAGCGCCCGGTAGGCTGATAGCCCGTTCTCGAGTTCATTCCGAGCAGCGGTCATTTCGCCTAAATAATAATGCGCTGTCCCGACGGCCATAAGCCCGTCCACCATCAGCAGCCGGTCATTGGTGTGCCGGGCAATGCGCAGTGCTTCCTGGGCTGTTGCCAACGCATTGCGGGCCCCGCTCCCGATTTGGCACCGCCACAGGCCGATCAGGATGGGTCCAAGGCGCCGCTCTTCCTCCAACTCTTCGCAGATCGCCCGAGCTCGGGCATAGGTGTGCATGACCTCGACCGCCGTTTGCCCTTTAGTGATCATCAGCACCGGGCCGAGCGTGGTTTGTAGCGAGAGCTCTAGGGCCATGCGGTCAAGTGATTCTGGCAGCATGGCCAGAAGATCTAAGCCGCGCCGAAGCTGGCTGTGGGCTTCAGAGTAGGCCGAACGCTTGAGCGCCGCCTCAGCACCCTGCTGCCAATAGATAATTGCATCCCGTATCTTTCTCGCCTCGGTCAGATGATGAGCGATCAGCTCAGGCGGAACCGTTGCACCTCCTGCATCTTGATTGCAGAGCATCGCCGCGACCGCAGCGTGCAGCTCGCGACGGCGCCGCACCAGTAGGCTCTCGTAGGCCGTGTCTTGAACAAGAGCATGCTTGAATGTAAGGATCGCCTCCTTGTCTGCCCCCTGGCGGTGCACGAGACCCGATTCAAGCAAAGCATCGATCCGCCCTGCGAGAGACGTCGCCTCCTCGGACAGAAGAGCGGCGAGAAGGTTTGCGGAAAACCGACGGCCAATGACGGCTCCAATCTGGGCAATTTCTCTCGCTTCAGGAGGTAGACGGTCGAGCCGGGCCGCCAATGAGGCCTGCAACGTCTCTGGGATGTTGGCGTCGAGGGCATCAAGACCGCGCTCCACTAACGCTTTGGTTAATTCTTCCACGAAAAGTGGGATGCCGTCCGTGCGGGAAACCACACGCTCAATCGCATTCGCATCAACGTGCGGGCCGGCTATGGCAGCAACTATATCCGCTGCCTGACTGCGACCGAGCCTGCTTAGACTCATTAGTGTGGCATGCGGCTGGTCACCCCATGGCGCCTGCCACTCTGGTCGCGTCGTGACCACCATCAGCACGCGCGCGTCGGCGATGCGCGCAACTGTCTCGCTCAGCAATTCCATACTCGATGGATCGATCCAGTGCGCATCTTCGAACAGAAATAGGACTGGCTTCTGCTCCTCGAGTGCCAGCAATTGCCGAACGAGAGCCTCAATGGTTCGCTGTTTATGCGCCTGCGGCGAAAGCTCCAGCGCGCCGTAGCGATCCTCGCCAGAAAGCGACAATAAGATTGCCAAAAGTTGCGTCGCCTCACGATCCCCGTTGACCAATGCCTCCAACTTGTCGAGTTGAGCCGAAGACGTGTCCCGACCTTGAAAGTCGGCCGCGCGCCGCAATTGCAGGATCACCGGCCAGAAGGCGGAGTTGGCATATTGAGGTGCGCACTGATAGGTCAGGCGAAAAGCATCTTCGCGTGCGGTACGTCGGCGCAGTTCTTCGATCAAACGGGACTTGCCGATACCCGCCTCGCCAGAAAGCAGCACAACTTGCCCTTCGCCCTTGCCCGCCAAGCGCCAGCGATCAATTAGAAGACCGAGTTCATGCTCGCGACCGACAAAATCGACTAGGTCGCCAGCGCGCGCCTCAAAACGGCTCTGGATCTCGACTTCGCCGCGAACTCGCCACGCCGGCGCCGTCCCCTCAATGCCTTTCAATTCCTGAGGGCCAAGGTCGGCCAGATCGAATTGTCGGCCCAGCAAGTTTTGCGTCAGACCGCTAATCAGAACTTGACCCGGTTCAGCCAGCGACTGAAGGCGAGCAGCTAGGTTGGGCGTCTCACCCGAAATAGCCGCGGATTGGCGTCCACTCTCGCCCTTCAAGTCGCCGACCACAACCTGACCAGTGGCAATACCAACGCGGGCCATCAGTCCCTCACCTTCAGGTGTCAAGATACTGGCGAC
>JARFQY010000118.1 GCA_029287535.1 Filomicrobium sp. | reverse complement strand
GGATCGATGCCCATCAGTATGGATTCACCCAGGCGCAATTCATTGATGCGACCAATATTGATGCCGCTGAGCGCCCACTTCAGATTGCTCGAGTTTCCTCCTGAAACAGTGGGCGTCACCATGTTACTGCTGGCGCAGAACTTCTGATCGAGGTCATCGGCCAAGCGAGACAGTTCTCCCATGTTTATGCCGTCAGGTATGACACCGTTGAAGCAGCCCAGGCTAGCCGCAATGCCACGCAAATCAATGTGCGAATAAGTTAGCGTCCGGCGTACTGTTTCTTCGAGGTCATCTGGCATGATACCCTCGCGAAGGTCACCCAGCTCAACCATCAACAGGATCGCATGACGGCGCCCAGCTTTTTGGGCAGCATCTGACAAAGCGCTGATGACATCCAGTTCTGTATTCAGACTGAGATCGGCATTGGCAACGACAAGACCGGCTTGGCTCAACATAGGCGTGCGGATCAGCGCGATAGGAGCTGTAATCCCGGCGCGGCGCATTTCTTCGATGTTCTCGATCCGGGAATCCCCAAGCATCCCGACGCCTGCCGCAAGTAATGTCGCGGCGTAGCTCGGATTGCCCAGGCACGCCTTGGTTACGCCGGTCACTGCAATACCGTGGCTATTCAGGCGTCCAACGAGTGTTGATGCGTTGTGAAAAATCTTGTCTAGATTGATTTCGAGCCGGGGGGCGGTCACTGCATGTTGACTGTTAGCTTGCCCGCTAGTTGGGGGTGCGCCGACAGGACCATTTGCACCAGGTTCTGAGACGGGCGGGATAGCGCATCAGTGACGGGAATGCCAAGTTGGCTCTCGTATGCCGTGATGGCATCTGAGACCGCATCATCCGTCAAGTTCTCATGGTTGATTGTCAGGCCGATAACCTTGGTGTCCGTGAACGATTGAATGAGTTCGATCTCAGACTCGGGTGACGGCATCGCCATATCCTCAAAATCACATCGATGTTTTCTGCCGGGAGCGTGTTGCAGAATGACGCTGTCTGGCACGCTGCCTCTCAGGATAAACGCGGACGTACAGAAGGCAGGATGGCTAAGCGCACCCTGACCCTCGATAACAATGATATCAGGGTTCTCGCTCTTGCTCGCCTCTATGATTGCTGCTTCCAGCTCACCGCAGCAGAACTGCGAAGGGACTGCGTCTAGCGCAACGCCGTAACGCCCCCCTTGGATCAGCCCCGTTTGGCCAGTGCTGACCATGACGGCTTTGATCCCGCGTTGGTTTAGTGCGCGAGTTAGAATGCTCGCAGTGGTTCGCTTGCCAATTGCGCAATCGGTACCAAGCACGGCGATGCGTGGGCAAGGCACGGAGTTAACGCGGCCAGTGAAGAGGCGAAGGTCGTTCTGGGGGCGTGGCTTGCGGATATCTACGATTCTGACGTTGGCCGCTTTCGAGGCTGCCAAAAACACAGGATCATCATTGAGAAATTCGTGAAGCCCGTTGACGATGTTCATGCCAAATTGGATGGCGGTGAGTACGACCGTGCGTTCATGGGCCGATAACTTGCCCGTTGCTGGTGCCATGCCATAGATGAAGGTGTCAGGCTCGGCCTGCAGGGAGTCCAACGCGTCGTCGAGATCTCGATAAATTGGAATGCCATTGGGCGTACCATCGAGAACGGCGCCGGCATCGAGACCGGTTGTTGCGCTATCGATGACTGCGACGATTCTGTATCTCTCGGAAAAGCGGACAAGTCCGTTGGCGGTCTTGCCGTCGATGTGTCCGAAGTTCGCTTCGCAATATAAAATTGCTGACGGCGTAGCGATCTGTTGCCGAGGTGGGCGCTGTAGCAATAGTGGCACGACGTTGGTCGTTCCTGAAAGCTTTCCAGCCAAAGCATCGGCCGCCAATGGGCTGGTGAACGGAATTTTCATGAACGATCCTCAGGTGCGGAGGTTCAGCACGCAACACGATTGTGCGCGCAGTCCGCAGCCTCTGCGCCTGGTAAGGACCGCGCAAAGGCGTATTCTCGATGGGCTATCGCAAGTTGCTGTGAAACAGGCCAACACAAACTCATTTCAGTGGGCCTTAAGCGCTGCACTGAGATTGCATCGACAGGATGTGCTTAAATTAAATTCAAAACGCGCCAGCCATCCGTCCGGCGCACCGAGGTTGACCTTGCGACGTCATCGGCCGTCGGCCGGTTTGTGACGTCTATCAACCGAATCATCATGCACGATAGTGAAGCGCAAGTCCAATCGATGCGATGGCCGACAGTGGGTTGTCCACGTTAGCACGTATGCCGCGCGAAAAATGCACGGCGTTGTCATGTTTCAAGCCGTAGCAGTCACAGCGTCCCACCTGTCCATAGCGGCCGCTCGGAACTGTGGCATTGTTCTGCGTGAGATAAGATGACGCTGGACGTTGAATGTCTTGTAGACAGCCGCGTGGATTGAGAGAAATCGTTGCGCGGCACTTGCTGATTTGAGTCGCTGCATCCGTCGTTCTCTTTGCCGTATCGGGCGATGAGAATTCTCGGCCCGACTACTGATCCGACCGCCGGTTATGTGGCTAGCTCTCATCCCAAGTTCGCTCAATGCCGCGCCATATGATGGCAGTTTGTCTGTCATGACGGCGTCTGGCGAGGAGCCTTGGGACTTGAGCAGTTTACGCCTCAGCTTCAAGGGCTGCTCGTTTGTTTCGGATTGATTGCACCAGCACGTCCAGGACCTCTCCCTCGCAATAAACTGCGCGCCACAGGCATACGTTTTTGTCTCCAGCATCTGAACGGACCTTCATACGCTCCGGCCATCCCAGATGCCGGCCAATGGCGGCTGGATTCTAACTTAGGTCCTGGCACCGTGAAGGGGGGAAGCCAATCAGTTCAATCGGTCCGGTCAGTGCTGACGAGGTATAGGTGAAGAACACAGGCCACAACCAAGCCATTGTTCTTGCAGAAGTCCTACAAAAGGCATTGCGAGATAGGTAGAGGTGTCCGTACTTAGCGGATGGTTCTGCGAATTCCGGCTGCCTCATCCTTCGCTCTGAATTTCATAAGTCCAGACCTTGAAACCCTCAAGCTCATTCGGTCCAAATGTGGTTGTCATAGCCACATCCGCAGCATCGCGTCCTCGTGCGATCAGAACTCTACCGATCCGCGGCACGTTGTTTCTTGGATCGAACATTTTCCAACCGCCGTCCAAATACGCCTCAAACCATGCTGCGAAATCTCCTGGCGGGTGTGGTGTTGCAGTGCCCTCATCGCTGAGATATCCGGTGCAATAACGAGCAGGAATGTTCAATGCTCGGCAGAACGCCACTGCTAGGTGGGCGTAGTCACGACACACCCCACAACCCTCTTGATAGGCTTGTGATGCCGTTCGCGTTACCTTGGCGTGTTCATAGCCAAACGTAATTCGCTCATGGACAAAATTACAAATTGCCCGAACGCGCCCTACACCAGGTTTCGCAGTACCGAATAGTTCCCAGGCTAGGTCAAGCAGTGTATCGCTGTCGCAGAAACGGCTCGCGCGCAGAAAGACCAGTGTCTCATCAGGTAAACTTTCGACAGGGACCTGGCCCTGCCCGCCGTCTTGCGCCGTTTCCTTATCCAATCCAGAGTCTTTGATAACAGCATCGGCTGAGATTCGAACGTGGCCCGCTGGAGCCAATATTCTGGAGCACCAATTTCCAAACTCATCTCTGTAGCCGGAGATAGGCACGGACGGACTGATCGTGATGTGGTCGGGCGCTAAGAGATCAGAGACGCGAGTGAAATGAGTATTCAGCACCAGAATGACTGGAGTTGGCTGCGGAAACATATAACTCAGCTCGTAGCCAATCCGAAGCTTCATGAAAGTCCTCGCTCATATTTGCGTTTGGTACTCATGAGGCTCGATGGAGCAGCTCGAGATGCTGTGGAATTCGAAGAGACTAACTTTCTCTGATCTATCCCAGCGTGCCGCCTAGAACCACCACGATTTTTGTAATTTGGTCCGATTGCATTCATGCATTTGTGTCCTCTCGGGAATTCCCGTTTATAGGCCACAGAAAGCCGCTCTGCTCACGCCAAAATTGTGGTGCCGTGCGATCTCGTGTCCCAAAAGCGCCGTCTATAGGCAAAATGGGAAAGTTTGGTCTGGTGAAGCTTAATGCTGGGCCTCAATCGTTAATGCTAGTGTGGCTCCAGGGTCGGCAATTCGGTGGAGGTTGTTGATTCCGCGGTCTTGTCCGTTTTTCTTCGGTGATTTGAATTCCTCTACAACCTCCTGCATCAAAACTTTCTTTGCCATCATTGGCTCTTCCATATTCGCTCTCGATTCGAGTAGGATCGGTGTACGCCAGGACTTTCTCGTGGGCTGTGTTTCGTGTTCGCCGGGGCTTCAAGTCGGTGGTCGGTCGCGTCTTTGGCGGAGAAGCAGCCCCGCCGCTTGTGATTTCTATCTCCGAGTTCGCCGAAAACCAACCAAGCGGATCAGGGGAGAGCGTGGCTTCAAAATAGGTAGCGATTATAGAGAAGGTCCCGATGTGGTGGTGGACAGAGTCGGGCCCACTCGCATACTAAGCTGCATCCGTTGTGTCGGCTTAAAGACACTTATCATTAGCTATCATTAGCCGCTTCATAACGGCAGTCGAGAGCGCGGCTACCGCAGTGCCCGCACACGAGCTGTCGCGCTACATGCCGCACAGAAGTTGAAGAGGGCAACGGAATCGACACGGGTGAAAGCCGGTGCTCCTTGCCACACGAGCAGCAGCTAATCCAAACATGTCGACCATCGCGGGCGAGATCTTGGAGTCTGATGGTGGCAGATGCTGACGGGCAAAGCGTTGCTTCGCTAACGATAGGAGCTTCCATTTTTTTTATGCTCACTCTGGTAGATGAAACAAAAGCTGATTTTTCTTACTTGAATAAGTGATGACTCCTCATTCAAGTACCGTCGGATATGTAAAGCTCAATCTACTCTGACGAATAGTCTTGCCACCTGGTCCTTTAATATAGAGGTCAGATTGGTGTGAGTGTGCAATTGCTCGTGCATAGGCTAGAGCATGGCCCCTGTGTTTAAAACTGCGGCGCACATCAGGTTTTCCATTGCTGACCTGCCAAGACCTGCTGGAGGTCTGCGCGAGTTGAACGTCAAATTTGGCCATGTGTTGTTCCTTTGTGAACGGCCGGGTCCCGAGCACAATGGGTCGGGACGATCATTGGCAGCTCGCGAGCGACGGCAATATCCATGAGATACCCAAAGTGATCCTGTAGGTTTCGGAGCCGATCCAAGAATGTCCTGACGCGCTTGGAGGGATAAAGAGGGGCAAGAAACTCGACAGCATAGCGCATCGATTCCGGGCTGGGAGCCTATCTTGATGCTCCCGCCCTTATGATTTTGGAGCATCCT
>JARFQY010000064.1 GCA_029287535.1 Filomicrobium sp. | reverse complement strand
AAACGTTGGCAGGATGCGCACCTCGACCGGCAGCATCAAGGTTATGAAAATCAGCCAGAAGAAAACCATCTGGAGCGGAAAGCGGAAGAACACGATGGCGTAGGCGGCGAGGAGCGAGACGGCAATTTTGCCCAGCGTGATGCCGAGCGCCATGATCAGTGAATTGAGCATCATGACCGAGACCGGCACGCCACCGGCTTCGTCGAGTCCGCCAGACAGCAGGCGGGTGTAATTGGTAATGCCCTGATCGCCAAACCAGAGGGGAATCGGGCTCGTGGAAAGCGCTGTTGGCCCATGGGTCGAGGCAACCAGCGCCATCCAGATCGGAAAACACGTGAAGACGACGCCGGCGATCAGGATCACGTGCGTGAGGACGTTTAGCAGCGAGCGGTCTTCAACCATCAATAGGTCACTTTCCGTTCCACGTAGCGGAACTGGATCGCCGTCATCGCGATCACGAGGACCATCAGGATCACGGACTGGGCGGCGGAGGAGCCGTAGTCCTGGCCGATGAACCCGGTGTTATAGACGCGGAAGACGAGGATCGAGGTCGCATCCGCAGGACCGCCCTCCGTGGTGGCATGGATGAGCGAGAAGGTGTCGAAGAAGGCGTAGACGAGATTGACGACGAGCAGGAAGAATGTCGTCGGCGACAGCAGCGGGAAGGTGATCGTCCAGAAGCGGCGGACGGGGCCGGCGCGATCGATGGCGGCGGCCTCGATCAGTGATTTCGGAATCGACTGGAGGCCTGCAAGAAAGAAAAGGAAATTGTAACTGATCTGCTTCCAGGCGGCGGCGACAATGACGAGCGCGAGTGCCTGGTCGCCGTTGACGTAATGATTCCACTCGATGCCGGCGCCCTTGAGCCAATAGGCGACGATGCCGAGAGAGGGATTCATCAGGAAATACCACACGACCCCCGCTAGCGCGGGCGCGACGGCATAGGGCCAGACGAGCAACGTGCGATAGGGCACCACCGTATGGATCAGACGATTGGCGGCGACGGCGAACACCAGCGCGAGGCTCATCGACAGCGCCGTGACGCCAAGCCCGAAGAGCAGCGTCGTCCAGAATGATCTGAGATAGCCTTGATCACGGAACAGCGCCGCATAGTTCTCGAACCAAACCCAGTGTCGCGAGAAGCCGAAGGCATCTTCCAGGAAGAACGATTGCTCGAGGGCGCGATAAGCGGGCCAGATGAAGAAAACGAGCGTGATGGCAATCTGCGGCGCGACCAGCAGATAGGGGAGCCAGCGGTTTGAAAAAGTGACGCGTTTCTGCATGTGGGCTTTGGCGAGGGACGGCCGGCGCCGCTTTCAGACAGACGGCGCCGG
This sequence comes from Filomicrobium sp., assembly GCA_029287535.1. Lineage (GTDB taxonomy): Bacteria > Pseudomonadota > Alphaproteobacteria > Rhizobiales > Hyphomicrobiaceae > Filomicrobium. The sequence goes on along the minus strand of JARFQY010000064.1, from coordinate 2,393 downwards.
CGTTTAACCTACTTATTGGCCGCTTCGAACTTGCGCAGCAGCTCGTTACCGCGCTTGACGGCAGCGTCCATCGCCTCCGTGGCCGATTTCTTGCCCGACCAGACGGCTTCCAGTTCTTCGTTCATGATGTCGCGGACCTGAACGAAGTTTCCGAAGCGCAGACCCTTCGAATTCGGCGTCGGCTCGTTCAGCGACAGTTGCTTGATCGCAGTGTCGGTGCCCGGCGCCTTGTCGTAGAAGCCTTGCTTCTTGGAGAGTTCATAGGCCGCCGTCGTGATCGGCACGTAACCTGTGTTCTGGTGCCAATAGGCCTGTTGTTCGGGCGCCGAGAGGAACTTGTAGAATTCCGCGACGCCCTTGTAGTCGGCTTTATCATGGCCATTGAGCACCCACAGCGTCGCGCCGCCGATGATCGAGTTCTGCGGCTTGGCGGCAACCTTGGTATCGAGCGGGAGCATCGCCTGGCCGAATTCGAAGTCTTTGATGTCCTTGGCGAAGCCGCCGTAGTAGGCGGACGAGTTGATCCAGAAGATGGTTTCGCCATTGACGAACATGCCGCGGCTGTCACCGCGGCGGCCGCCGTACTTGAAGAGATCCTTCTTGCCTGCATCGGCGATCGACTGGATGTGGTTGACGACCGCGTCGTTGTTGAAGGTGAACTCTGTGTCGAGCCCGTCGAAGCCGTTCTCCTTGGTGCCGATGGCGATGTTGTGCCAGGCCGAGTAGTTCTCAATCTGGGTCCAGGACTGCCAGCCGAACGAGACCGGTGCCGCGACACCTGCAGCCTTCGCCTTCTCGGCCACCGCCCAGAGTTCGGCCCAGGTCTTTGGCACATCGACGCCGAGTTCGTTGAGCTTCGTCTTGTTGTACCACAGCACCGGCGTCGAAGAGTTAAATGGCAACGAGAGCAGCTTGCCGTCGGTCGTCGTGTAGTAGGAGATAACGGCTGGCAGATATGCTGACTGGTCCAAGTCGACGCCGGCATCGGCCATCAGCTTCCAGACGGGATAGACGGCACCCTTGCCCTCAGCCGCAATCATGGTCGCGGTGCCGACTTCGAAGACCTGAACGATGTGTGGCTGCTGCTTGGCACGAAAGGCGGCAATCGCCTGTGTCATCGTCTCCGTGTAGTTGCCCTTGTAGATGGCGTTGACCTTGTACGTCGACTGGCTCTTGTTGAAGTCGTCGGCAAACTTGTCGACCACCTTGCCGAGCGCACCGCCCATGGCGTGCCACCAGTTAATTTCGACCAATTCGGCGCGAGACGCCGTCGAGGTGATCGCTGCCAGCGCGGCAGCGAGGATCAATCTACGCATACGTGATCTCCGCTCCAAGGAATTTTGTGGGTCGCCCGTCGCGACCAGCCACGACGCGTAGATCATGGTCTCAAAGGTTTTGTGACAAAGAGACAACAAAAGAAGTTGGTCAAGCCTGGCGTGAGCCACTGGAGCTCAGTCGGAACGCTGAGGATGCGGCAGATCGCAGTCGATCGCAGTGTCTCCACGCGCCATAAGAGGTCTGCCGCCGCGCCCGACGCGTGAAATGCGCCCCATCAGCCCGTCTCCGTGGCGGGCGCGGCTCCTGACATTTCAGCGCTCCATGCTGGTGCGATGTCAGCTGGCGTAGTTCGTCGAGCCTTCGGTTCGTATTGCGCCACCATAAGCTTATTCGACCCTGTGCACGGTCACACGGTCGGGCTCGATAAGAGCGACGTCGTACGCTTCCGGTCTCTTTGGGCCAGTTGCACAGATCAAGCCCCGAGTTATGGAGCGGCCACCCAGTCGCGGCGATGTCGATGGCGGCTGAGACGAGGCGGTCGAGGATCTTTGGATTGGGAGCGGGTTCGAGGGCGCGACACATGTTTCGCATGCTCAATCGAGCATAAATGTCATCTTGCTGTTGCTTAATCCTGCTCAAAGGGACGTTCCGAAGTCTCTAGTGAGCGCGATGGATCGACGAGCCCAAATACTGGACGCGGCGCGGGATCAAGGTCACGTTGTGGTGGAAAGTCTCGCCACAGAGTTAGGCGTTTCGGCCCACACCATTCGCCGCGACATCAACTCGCTTTGCGGGGAAGGCAAGTTGCGCCGGACCCATGGCGGAGCCGCGTATGTCGATGGCGGCGCCAACCTTCCCTACCGAACTCGTGAAGTTTTGAACTTTCACGAGAAGAACAGCATCGCCCACGCCGTTACCGCCTTCATCCCCGATGGCACGACGATCTTTATTTCGATTGGCACCACACCGGCGCTCGTCGCGCATGCCCTCACGGTGCGCGACGGACTGACCGTTGTCACGGTCAACTTGAATGCGGCAATGATCCTCGCCGAAAACACGTCCAACAGGATTATCGTCCCCGGCGGAGAAATCCGCCTGCCCGACCGGGATCTCCT
>JARFQY010000318.1 GCA_029287535.1 Filomicrobium sp. | reverse complement strand
TTTTTTTGGGTTTATTCACAGGCGGGGTCTTGCAAAAGCGCGAATCGTTATTTGTCGCAATGACGTCATGCACAACGCCTAAAAAGCGCATGGTGATGAAGCCGCATGCGGTATTTTTTCGTTTGCGGCATTTCAGCTTTTCGAGTGGAGCTGCCTTTTTGCCCTCTCTCTGGCGCCGCTCGATGGAGGCCAGTCCAGTCGCTGAGATCGGTGCGACCCCGCTGCCGAGTTAAGCGCGGGGCTGGCCTCATCTTTTTCCTCAATTCCGATCGCCGTGTGTTTGAGCGGCAAGGCGCAGGCCGACAAAATGGACGGTTCCTGTTGCTGTCTAAAACTCTCCCCACGCACGCCTTTATCCCCAGTTCCTGATGCCGCCGTCTTGCCGGGCACTGACGGACTCAACTAAGAGCAAAAAGTGGCGAGGAAGAGGGCCGGCATGACGATGATTATCGCTTTGGCCGCTGTGATTTTGCTGACCGTCTGCGTGGCACTGCGACTGGTGCCCGGTGGCGTGCCGATTCGTCGGGTCGCGGTTGATGTCGCGCCTGACGAGCCGAGGCCATTCGGTTACAAGATGGCGTGGCTTGCCATTCGGACCGAAGATACTCAGGCGCTGGCCGACCTGCTGGGGCTGGAAAGCCGGCGCGCGGCAAATTGGAACTCCGGCATCGGCACCGTGTACGACGATACACTCGGCGCGTCCTATGTTTATCTCACTCCTCCGGTTTCGGGATGGAGTTTCGTTGTCGGATTGCCCTTACCGCATCCCGTTGGGCCCGCTTTCGTCGACAAGCTGACGCCGCTAATGCTTTCGCTTGGCCAGCGTTTTCCCGATGTGCAGTATTTCTTCACGTTTCCACTCATCGATTTCTTTGCGTGGGCCCGAGTCCGAGACGGGGAACTCGTTCGCGCGTTTGCCGTCAATGATGAGGGGGTTGCATGGAACAAGGGGCGCATCACATCCGAAGAGCGCGTCCTTGGTTTGCGACTTTTTGAATTGAGAGGCGTCCGGGAACGACAGGGTGATGCCGGCGGTGAGATTATACTCTATCCGACCGAGGATCAGGTCCTGCGAATTGCCAGGTGCTGGAGCCTGGATCCGACACAGGTCGAGTCGGCGGACACAGGCGATGGTTGTGGAGTTCTCGCCCCGGCGCCATCAGCGTGGTGTTCAGAGCGGCGGCGCAAGAGAGCCGCCTGAGTCGCTTCGACGTGCCGGTTGGACTTGATCACGTTGCAGCAGAAATCCGTTTTAGGCCGCCGCCGCAACGACCGGGAGACCAACAGGACTTTGCTTGCTTGGAAACTCAAGCAACTTTGCGGTTTCGCGGTTCGTTGGCCTCGGTTTGCGGATTTCGTTCTCCGAACGCCTCCAGCTGAAACCCGTCGAGGCAATAGTCCGGGTCTTCTTTGGTTTGGCGATCTTAGATTTTGGCCGGTTCATTTGTGCTGTAACCGCAAGCCTGGCGGGAAGCTGGAATTCTCGCGCCTTTTGCCAATCGAGGTTGCGGAAGTGTTCCGGTTGGACCGATTTTGTCTCGGCGAGACCAACAGGACTTGGTGCCAAGGCACGCTGCTCGAGTGCCAAGCTAACGGTTCGTTTCCCTATCGGTAGAGGCGGCGGCGCCAAGGGGCCAGCCAATGCGTGCTTGGTGCCGGGGGCGCCCTCATTCTCGACTGACGGATTGGCCAAGCCGACCGTCAGTATTGCTAGCAGTGGCCGAACGAGCCAGCCGACTTTGCGATGCGATTTTGCAGACATTTCTTCTCGGTCCCACATTTGGTGAAAAACGCTTCAGCGATACTCCGTATACGCTCAAGTTGATGGTATGATTGGCTTATGTGCGTTAATAAGAGCTGAAGCCATGCGCGGTTTTGAGAAGATAAATTCTTATCGGAACTTCATATTACTGAGGTTTTTGCTGATGAGCGTTGAAGCCCCATTCTTAAATGACTTGCGAGACAGTTGTGCTCAATTTGAGGGCGCAAGTCGGAATGCAAAAGAATCCCGGTTTTCCCATTTGCCAGAATGTTAAAGGCGCGTCTGCAAGGTGAGATCACGTTCTCGCTGACCGAGCGATGGGCGTTGCCAGGGCAGCTGCCCGAAGCGCGGGGTCACGCGGCTGGCTTGCCGACGATTGCGGCCATTTGCAGGGCAATCATCCGATCCAAGTAGCCTTCGAAGGGGACTGTGAAAATGCTGAGGCCACGCTCGTCCGCACTCCATCCTTGCAGTGCGTCCGAAAACTCATTTGGAGGGTCGGCCTCACCGGCTTGCTCGATGACCGTCTTTTCAAACGCTTCCTGTGTCATGGGCACAAAAGGGATTGTGACCACTTCGACATCACCAGAGGGTCCGACGCGCGGAGCATTGGTAACGCTAAAGCAGATGATGTGCCGACCGTCGGCGCAAGTGGCAACGGCGCCGATTACAATGCGCGAGGCTTCATGCCCCGTTGGCGCGTTATACGTCCACTGCTGGCCTGCGGCGAATTCCATGCCGGTGATCTCCCTCATCCCTCAACTGGATCGTTGGCAAGAGTATACGCCCTGACTTTCCGAGACCAGGGGCCACCAACTTCGATCACAGGATTCAGGGAGAGGGTTTGACAGCGGGTTGCCAAGCAATTCCACCGGGACCGGGCGACTCCTGTTCGGCGTCGTCTGCTGGCATTGTGGCTGGCTGTGGATCAGCCGCGATCGCGGGTATCGGCGCGCCGATGGAGCCGGTCGAGATCGGCGGTCGGTCCGGCGCCACGCGACGCCGGGAGAAGTTCCGCAATTCTTCCTCGTTGAAGATGGCGGCAGGACGTGATGCTGGGAATGGTTGCGGCGCTGCAAGCTTTTGACGGGGGCCCGAAAAGACAGCGTTTTGAACGAGGGTCCAAAAACCGACGGCGTGCCAAAAGCCGGCACCGGCGACAAATCCAAGGCTAATGTAACTAATCGCAGCGAAGACCGAGGACCGCCGACGAGGGGGTTTTGATGGAGAGGACTCTTGCGGCAGGGCGATGCCAGCGGCATGACCGTCCTGCTCTGGATCGAGTGTCAATGGCCATGGTTGTTGGCCCGTCGCCGGGGCTTCACCGTGCAGCGGCGGCGGGTTGGCGTCAGCGGTTTTGCCGAGCGGCCGCGTGGAGCTGGCGTGGGAGGCATCTGTTCCTCCGTCGGTCCAGGCCCCTAGCGGGGCAGGCGGCACGTTGCGCATTTATTGCTCCTTGTCGGACGAACGGCCGGGCGAAGCCTCCGCCCTGCCAGAATCAGTTTTGACAAGTCTGCTTGCTGACATCCTGAGGGACAAGGATTGCTCCGACACAGCGAATCGCTGTGTTGCGGAAATCCACAGACGTGTGATTTTATTGCCAGCAATAGGATTGGACCCAATCCAGGCCGGATGCGGTTTAGCGTTTCCTGGTGTGGGGGCTATTTCGAGAGACCCGGACGGGCGGTACGTACATGCGGCGCGCGCTGCACAACCGGCGCTGGTTTTCATTCTTACCGCAAGGCCGCGGGTCGCCATCCTTTGTCATGCAGATGCGAACTTCGCGCAGCCGGTTGCCAGCTCCGCCACAGGAGACGGCGATCATATCGGGCTGCAGGCCGAGGATGGAGTTGGCGGCGATAAACTCATCGACCAAGGTGTCAGGCGATACCATCTGCGGCTTTTCCGGGAGGACATAGCGTTGGGGTATCTTGATCCGCCTGTAGATCCGGCGTGAGAGGTTGAAGTAGCCCTCGGGCCGCATCCCTGAGCATGTGCCGTGTTTCTTGTACTGATGGATGACGAGGCCGGTGCTTGGCATGATGTCGAGCATGCCATTAATGACGCGCTTTGGGACGTATGGTTTGAAACGTGTCCAACAGCGCTCGGGATAGCCGCGCGTGTACTGCGGCCAAAGCCCATGCAAGACAAACGCGTAGGGCCGCTTGCCTGGCTTCGGATTGCACTGCGGATCCCTATTCTTGCGGGGCTGGGCCGCGCAGTGAGTCGGTGACCAGGACAGCACGAGAGTGTAATAGTCAAAATCTCCGGGCACGTCGGCGCGCTGTTCGCTGCGCTTGTCGTCGTAGCGACCATAGCGCTGTGCCGTTGCCTCGTCAGCCGTTACCGCGAAGAAGGCGGTCACCGCCATGAGCAGCGTTATCGTTGCGCGCTTTGCCATCCGTGTCGTTCTCCATTCTTACGGTCGGGGCTTGGTCCTTACACTAAACCGCCGAAACAGCGATGCAATTGGCGTTGCCGTATGCGATTTTGCAAAACTGCTTCCCGTTGTTCGAGAAAGTCGAGTTGGCTACCGCGACGGTCAGAGCGTTGCAAGGCGATCCAGAATTCGCGCCCAGCTGCGCGTGCCCTTCTTGAAGCTTTTCATGTTGTACTTCTCGTTGGGAGAGTGAATGCGGTCATCCTCCAGACCGAAACCGATGAGCAAACTGTCCATGCCGAGCTTGGTTTTGAAATCGGTCACAATCGGGATCGATGCGCCGCAGCCCATGAGAATCGCGGGTTTACCCCATTCGTCTTCGAGAGCCTTGGCGGAGGCCTTGACGGGCGGGCTGCCGGTATCAAAGCCGATTGCAGCGGAAGCAAACGCACCGCGAAATTCGACCGAACAATCCGACGGGACACGTTCGCTGATGTAGTCCTTCACCGCGGAAATAACCGCGTCGGGGTTCTGTCCCGGCACGAGCCGGCAGGTGATCTTGACGCTGGCCTCAGCGGGGATGATGGTCTTGGTGCCCACGCCCTGATAGCCGCCCGCAATGCCGTTGAACTCCAAAGTCGGCCGAGACCACAGCTGCTCGAGCGGCGATTTGTTGTGCTCGCCGGCGGGGTGTGAAAGTCCGATCGACTTGAGGAAGGGGCTCGGGTCGAAACCGATTTCCTGCCATTGGCGGAGTTGTTTTGCGGACGGCTTTTTGACCCCGTCATAAAAACCGGGAACGGTGACGCGGCCCTTTGCGTCATGCATGGTGCCGCAGATTTGCGTCAGGACCCGGATAGGGTTGGCGGCGAGACCACCGTAGAGCCCCGAGTGCAAATCGCGGTTGGAAGCCTTGATAATCGCTTCAACGCCGCCGAGACCGCGCAACATCGTCGTGATGGCCGGCGTATCGCGATCCCACTGACCGGTATCGCAGACCAGAACAAAGTCAGCCGTGACCTTCTTGGCGTGCTTTTTGAGAAAGCCGGGGAGAGACGGCGAGCCACACTCTTCCTCGCCCTCAAGCATCACTGAAACGTTGATCGGCAGTTCGCCGGCCACCGTTTTCCAGGCGCGTGCGGCTTCGAGGAAGGTCATGAGCTGGCCTTTGTTGTCCTCCGCGCCGCGGGCAACGATCACTTTGCCGTTGCCCTTTTCGCTTGCGATGCGGGGTTCGAACGGCGGCGACTTCCAAAGGTCCAGCGGGTCGGGCGGCTGCACATCGTAGTGCCCGTAAAACAGAACATGCGGCTTCTTCGGGTCGGGCTTGTCACGGTCGTGGGCGACGACAACCGGGTGCCCGTTGGTGGCGATCACCTCAGCTGAAAAGCCAATATCCTCCAGCGTCGCGCGGCACCAGTCTGCGGCGGCCTGGCAATCCTTGGCGAAGGCCGGATCCGTCGAAATGCTGGGAATGGTGAGGAGCTCAAACAAACGTTGGAGACTGTCGGCGTGGGAAGCGTCGATCAGCTTGAGAACTTGGGCAAGGGCTGTCATGCGGGAGGAACGCCTCTGGTTTGATATGGCAGGTTGCGGGAGCGCGGATGGGGAACGCCGTGGAGATTAGGGCATGGCACGCGGCGAAGTCACGGTTGGATTTGGTCTGTCTCAGGCGTGGAGGAGATAAGCAGAGCATCGGTAAGGTCGACAAGACATTCTTGATTTCTGTCCGCCAACCTTCTTGTTTTGTTCAATGCTGACGTCAGTTCGTCACGGATTTTTGTGCGCCTGGCCATTGCTGATGAGCAAAGCAAAATCGTTAGACCGGCCTTCTCCCGGTGGAATGGTCAAAAAGCCATCTGTCGCAGAGCTGTCATGACTGCTAAGCCCCTGCCTAGAAATGGCCGGTGGGATGGGTAGGGTTGCTCACCGGGGATAAGGAGCAAAGCAGGCATGCCAGACACTGGGACCCAGCAGAACCGTAAGCAAGTCTATCTGTTCGCCGCAGGGCAGACGGATGGCCGGGCCGAAATGCGCGACCTGCTTGGTGGCAAGGGCGCGAACCTGGCTGAGATGTCGAACCTTGGTCTGCCAGTGCCGGCGGGTTTCACCATCACCACGGAAGTTTGTACGGCCTACTACGCGAATGGACAGAAATTGCCCGACAGCCTGCGTGAAGAAGTGGCTGCGGCGATGGCGCGGGTGGGTGACGCCGTTGGGGCCAGGTTCGGTGATCAGGACAATCCGCTTCTGGTGTCTGTGCGGTCAGGCAGCCGGGCCTCAATGCCCGGCATGATGGACACGATCCTCAACCTCGGCCTCAACGACGCCACGGTGGTCGGTCTGGCCAAACGATCCAAAGATGAGCGCTTTGCCTTCGACAGCTACCGAAGGTTCATCCAAATGTACTCGGACGTGGTGCTGGGCGTCGATCATGGCGTGTTCGAGGATATTCTGGAAAGCTATAGAAACCTCAATGCAGTGTCGCTCGATACTGAGCTGGACGCGGAAGACTGGAAGGATATCATCCAGCAGTACAAGGAAGCGGTGCAAGGGGCATTGCGTGCACCATTCCCGCAAGACACCGAGGAGCAGCTTTGGGGCGCGATCGGCGGTGTCTTTGGGTCATGGCAAACCCAACGCGCGCAGACCTACCGGCGCCTGCAGCATATTCCGGACAGCTGGGGCACGGCCGTCAATGTGCAGGCCATGGTTTTTGGAAACATGGGCGAGACGAGTGCTACCGGGGTTGCCTTCACGCGCAACCCTTCGACTGGTGCCAAGGAGATTTACGGCGAGTATCTCGTCAATGCGCAAGGTGAGGATGTCGTGGCGGGGATACGGACGCCTCAACCGCTGACCGAGCGCGCGCGTGAAGAGGCTGGTGAGACCCTGCCGTCACTGGAAGCGCTGATGCCGGAGACCTTCGAGGACCTCACGACAATCTTTGGCAAACTCGAATCGCATTACCGGGACATGCAGGATATCGAATTCACCATCCAGGAAGGCAAGCTTTACATGCTGCAGACGCGGTCCGGTAAGAGGACCGCGGAGGCGAGCCTTTCGATCGCTGCCGATATGGCGGAGGAAGGCGTCATCACGCGCGAAGACGCCGTGATGAGAGTCGATCCTGCTGCACTCGATCAACTCCTGCATCCACGCATCGATACAGATGCCACCAAAACGGTGGTGACCATCGGACTGCCCGCCTCGCCGGGTGCGGCGGCGGGCGAGATCGTCTTTAACGCGGACGAAGCAGAGGCGCTGAAGGCGCAGGGTCATGAGGTCATCCTTGTCCGGGTGGAGACCAGCCCGGAAGACATCCATGGAATGCACGCGGCGGCTGGCATCCTGACCGCGCGCGGCGGGATGACCAGCCATGCTGCCGTGGTGGCGCGCGGTATGGGGCGGCCATGTGTTTCGGGGGCCGGTGCGTTGCGGATCGACGTGCGGGCAGGCACCATGCGGGCGGGTGCGAAAGTCTTCCAAAAGGGCGACATTATCACCATCGACGGCACTACTGGGCAGGTGCTCGAGGGCCGCGCAAAGATGCGTCAGCCAGAGCTCTCCGGTGCGTTTGGGAAGCTCATGGGCTGGGCGGACGAGTTCCGTGAGCTTGGCGTGCGAGCAAATGCGGACAATGCTCGAGATGCCAAGCAAGCGCGTGATTTTGGCGCCGAGGGTATCGGCCTGTGCCGGACCGAGCATATGTTCTTTGAGGAGGACAGGATTCTCGCCATGCGCGAGATGATCTGCGCGCAAGATGAGCGTGGGAGGCGGGCGGCTCTTGCCAAGATCCTGCCGATGCAACGTGGCGACTTTGAAGAACTGTTTGAGATCATGGCCGGTCAGCCGGCGACAATCCGGCTGCTTGACCCGCCGCTGCACGAATTCCTGCCGCATCAGGACAAGGAGATCGAACAGGTTGCCGCGGCCTTGTCGATGGAGCCTGACAAGCTTAGGGCAAGGGTCAACGAGCTTGGCGAATTCAATCCAATGCTTGGCTTTCGGGGGTGCCGGCTTGCGATCCGGTATCCGGAGATCACCGAGATGCAGGCGCGCGCCATTTTTGAAGCGGCGGCCAATGTCATGAAGAAGACCGGGCAGTCCGTGCACCCAGAAGTCATGATCCCGCTGATTATCTATCGCGAGGAGTTTGACATTCTGGCGAAGATCATTCGCGATGCCGCCCGGGCGGTGGAAGCGGAGACGGGCACAACCCTCACTTATGACATCGGCACCATGGTGGAGTTGCCAAGATGTGCGCTCAAAGCCGATGAGATTGCAGCTGGAGAAGAAGGGGCAGAGTTCTTTTCCTTCGGCACCAATGATCTGACACAGACTTGCCTTGGTCTATCGCGCGACGATGCCGGCCCCATTCTTCAGACCTATATCGAGCAAAAAATCTTCGAGATTGACCCGTTTGTGTCAATCGACGTTTCGGGCGTCGGAGAACTCGTCGAAATCGGGACCGAACGCGGCCGCCGGGTCAAGCCGGGGCTGAAGATCGGCATTTGCGGCGAGCACGGGGGGGACCCGGATTCCGTTGCGTTTTGCCATGAGTCAGAGCTCGACTATGTGTCGTGTTCGCCCTACCGCGTGCCGGTGGCACGGCTTTCGGCAGCGCAGGCAGCGATCCGAAAGAAAAAAGGCGGCTAATCCCCTTGGCGACGCGCGCGGGCGTACTGCAGGCGACATTTGAGGAGGTCGCGGAAGCGCTCGAGGACTTCGTCCTCGCCGTCCTGGAGAACGCAGTCGATGTCGTCCACCGTGAAGCGCAACCGGCCATCCGGCCGGAATTCTCCGGAGACCGTGAACGGGTTGCGGCCGACGTGGACCGTTTTCAGAAATCGGATGGCGCTCATGATCGTGGCAAGGTGGCCGTCATCTCCGTTGGTGGACGAATGATGTCAGGCGGGCTCAAAGCTCACAATCCTGCGTGGCAGAAAATCACTCTTATGGCTGGCGGATGCTGCGGGCCTTCAATACTTCACAATCCAGACCAGATGCTCAGCCCAACAATGGTGGCGTTGAAGCAGGTCAGAACCTGACGTGTCTCCGACAGTTCGCGCGGCGATTGCCGGCTGACGCGGACGCTTTTCGGATTTCACGCAAGCCTTTGGCCAGGCGGGCTTTTTGCCGTTGCCGAGCGATTTTGGGTGCCGGATCGAGCTAGTACCAGTTTTTGTCTTCTTCATCGAGAGACGGCCGGCGCGGTCGCTCTCCCTCGAACCGCGGCAAGAGCAACAAGACAACGAGTAGAGGCGGGAAGAGAAAGCACCAGCCGATCCAGAATGAGTAGTCACGGTTTTTGTAGCCCGCCACGACACCCGCTGCTGCGGCCGCCGCCATTGCCATTGCTCCCCAGATAACGATCCAAGT
>JARFQY010000303.1 GCA_029287535.1 Filomicrobium sp. | reverse complement strand
GTGCTGGGCTCGAAGTTCGCCGTGTAGATTTCGTTGGTCAGTAGAACCTTGATGGTGGGCACGTCCTCGGTCTTTTTCGAAAGCGCTGTTTGATGCAGTCGTGCTCCGAGTTCATTCACCGCCTTTTCGGCGCGGGCAAGTGACCATTGGTGATAGGTGGGCCCCAAGTCACGGGACCAGGTAGCGGCCGGCAGCTGCCCTTGACGCCTTGCATCCAGCTCGGCGTCAAAGACGACCTTTGCCGGTGGGTAGGCCCGGAACAAAAGCGGATAGAGCATCGCGTTGCCGCATGCCAGGACGGCTCCTGTCGAGGCAAAAAGCGTTGCGATAGCGATGCCGAGCAGGAAGGTTCTGGGTATGGAATGCCGCATAGTACAACTCATTTAACACGGGTGGGGCCGGAAAGTCGCGGACGCCCGATCGTAAAGACTAATTGGTGTTGGGCGACGCCATCGCCTCGAAGGTGATCTTTCCGTTCACCAAGGTGTCGGCTGTGCCGTTGAGGTGGCCGACGTCCTTGTGGAGGACCATTGGACCGACAAGAGCAGAATAAACGTTCGCGGCAGTGGTGTACGCCGCCAACTTGCGATGAGTGATCGCCACTCTAAAACACCTTTAAAAACTCTGTGCGCGAGACCGGACTTTCAAGAGGCCTCGTCATCAAAAACGTCCCGCAATGGGATCGTGCTTCGTCAATATAGATGACGATGGACATTCATCGCATGCGACATGCCATGAAGCAATCGGAATCCAATTGGCTCGAATTGGGGATCGGATTTCGGCCTGCGGTGTCGCGGGCCGGCCGTGCGAGCCCTACAGAAGTTAGCCTCGGTTACGACCACGGCCAACTCGGATTGGAGACCGGCAGTACCGCACTAGTTGGGCTTGGCGGAACCTTGGTTTGCCGGACGCATGATCAAGAACCGGATTTCGTCCGGGTCGAAGACGCGCTGCGCAATGTCCTTGGCGTCGGCTGCAGAGACGCGATTCAGTCCGCTCCGCCGTATGCTGGCATAGTCGGGACCAAGACCATCGACCCACAGGCCGAGAAGCTGATTGGCGAGCTTCGCACTTGTATCGATCCCCAACAGATACGCGCCATTGAGGCTGTTCTTGGCGTTGGAGAGGTCTCGTTGCGTTGGGCCATTCGTTTTCATTCGCTGGTAAACGGCGCGGACGGCCTTCAGGGCTTGGTCCATGTTTTCCGGCTTGGTGGTGAGCACGCCAAGCGAAAACGATGTCGTCGGATTGGCGATGATACTGCTCGAAATCGAATACGTGAGCCCCCGCTTGACGCGGACTTCCTCGGTGAGCCAGGCATCGAAGTTGCCGCTGCCGAGAATGTGGTTGAGCGCCATTGCGGTGAAGAAATGCTGATCGCCTAGTCGGGGCATCGGTAGGGCGAAGACGGCCGTTGCCACGGCATGTCCCGAGGGGGAGGAGATGTTCTTTGAGATCTTGGCAGGTGGGATGGCTGCGGGCGTGTGCTGTTTCCCCTGACCGCTCGGCAATTCGGAGAAGACCTCGTCCACGAGCCGGGTCGCCTCGGCGGCGTCAATCGCGCCAACAATGACAACGTGCAGCTGCGATGCGTCGATGAGTTTCGCACCCTGCGAGCGCACGTCTTCGACTGTCAGCGTCCGCAGGCTTTCGGCGGTGCCATTTACGGCATTTGCGTAAGGGTGGCCTTCGAATGCGGCCTCATAGAATTTCCGGACCGCGAGACGTTCGGGTTTGCGTTGCTCAAAGGCAAGAAATGCTACGGCCTGGCGTTTGGTCCGCTCGAATTCGGCCTCTTCCAGGCGTGGTTCATGCAGCGCCAGCTTCAGTAGTTGCGCAGCCTCCTCGACGTTCTTCTTGAGCGTCACCAGACCGCCGGTCAGGGCACGCTGCGATACAGAGAAGGAGAGCTGCGCGCCGAGACTGGCCAAGCGGGATTTAAAGGTGTTGGCATCGAGGTCGCCGGCGCCTTCATCCATCATCTGTGCGTACAGGCTGCCAACCCCCTCCTTTCCAGGAGGGTCAAGGAGACTCCCGCCGCGGAGTGCAAAACCGAGCGCGACGAGGGGAACGCCGTGGTCCTCGACCAGCCAGATGCTAATGCCGGCTGGCGACGTCAGCTTTTGAACGTCGCGGGCCGTTGCTGCCGGTGCCATTGCGGTGAGAGCTAACAGCCCTGCAAGGAGGATGCTGCTATAACACCGCCAAAATCGAAGGCTGCGAGGCCGATAGGATATCGCGATGTTCATTGCGCGGTTCCTTTCGGGCGAGGCGGCGAGGCCATCAAGCCGGTCACCGAGCGGCGGGCAACGAGAAACTCTCGGGCGGCTTTTTCGACATCCGCGCGGGTCACCGCTGCCAATCGGTCCGGCAAAGCCGTAATGTCGTCAATGGAGCGTCCGACCACCAGCGCCTCCGCGATGCTCGTGGCGAGTTTCATCTGGTTGTCCTTTTCAAACACCAGTTTGGCTTCGATCGCGGCCTTTGCCCGCGTGAGTTCCTCTTCGGTGACGCCGTTCTCCACAACATCAGCCAGGAGCGCATCGAGGGCGTCTTCGAATTTCTCCATCTTGTTGTTTTGTCCAACCAGTCCGAATAGCGCCAGATGGCCACTGTCGCGGCCCTTCCCGAAGTATCGCGCGCCAACGGCGAGAGCCGCGTTCTGTTCATTGACAAGCACGCGATGCATCCTGCTGGTCTCACCGCCACCGAGGATTGCCATCAAGACCTCTAGGCTCTCGGCCTGGCCCGGTGACGCTGTGTTGTAGCTTGGCGTCAAGTAGTAGCGGAACAAGGTTGGGCGCGGCACGCGGCGGTCGATGAGTTCCACGCGGCGTGCGGCGATTGGTTCGGGTTCACGCAGGCGGAGGCGGCTGGCCGCATTTCCCGCGGGAACCGGCCCGTAGGTTTCGGCGGCAAGTTGCCGGACTTCTTGCGGTGTGACGTCGCCGGCAATGACGACTATGGCGTTTCCGGGCGAGTAGTAAGCTTCATAAAAGTCGACGGCGTCCTTCTGCTGCAAGTTGGCAATTTCGTGAGACCAGCCAATTGGAGAGCGGCCGTAATTGTGATTCTGGTAGAGCGTTGCTTGAACCTGTTCGGTCAAAAGTTTCAGCGGGTCACTTTCCACCACGGAGCGGCGCTCCTCACGCACAACATCGCGTTCGGTCGTAACCTGCTCCTTTGTTAACGTCAGCCCGCTCATACGGCGCGCCTCGATCGCCATGACCTTCGGCAAATGCTCCTTGGCGACGCGTTGGTAAAAGTAAGTGTAGTCATGTGCCGTACGGGCATTGTCGATCGCGCCGAGGCGGGACATCGTTTGGGCGAATGTCTCATCGGCTTCGGCATCGAAGGACTTGAACATCAGATGCTCGAGCAGGTGCGCAAGACCCGATGAGCCTTGCGGATCGTCGATGGCGCCGACCTTGTACCAGACCATGTGGGTCGCGACGGGAAGCCGGTGGTCCTCGACAACGACGATCTGCAGACCGTTAGCGAGCTGCATGCTGGTGGTTTTGCCAACAGGCGCCGGCTCGCCGGCATGCACGGCGGTCATGTGCCCGGACGCCGCGATGAATGCGAAGAGTAAAAGACACGCGATTGGGGCTAGCAAGCGCAAGCCGAATTCACGAGGCGTCGGGTCCCGTGTCGCCGACCTCGACGCTTGCTGCAAATACATGAAATGAAGCATTGAGCATCCTCACCGAAAGCGTGCGACGCGAGCAGCTTGTTCGGCAATGACCCGGGCGTTGTGCGTTTCGGGATCGCCGGCTGGGTCACCGTCAATTTTCAACTCGGGGTTTGACCAAACGGGCAGCCTGGGGCAACCGTCACAAGAGGACTTGTAGCTCATCATTGTCCGCCAAAGCTTGGCGTTGACGTAGCCGTGGCCGTACGGAAATGGGCGCGTTGATTTGTCGAGCGCGCGATCGTGGCGGGCACCGATAAGATGCCCGATCTCATGGGCGACGCTGAATGTGGTTGTCGCGCACTCGTGGTGGACCGCGGCGAAAGCTTCATCGGCGTAGGCTGCAACACGCGTCGCCAGTCCACAGCCCGTCGGGCTGTCAACAACGAGGATGACGATATCGGCGCGCTTTTGATCGCGCAGTTTATGGACCTCCTCCATGTGGCCATCGCCTTTGTCAGCTAGGCGCCAGAGGTGGTTGAAGAGGTTGCCGCCGGATTCGTCGTAGTCGATGAGTTCGCTGCCAACGATATCGACCTCGACGTTTTCGACCTTGCTGGCCCTAAAGCTATGGTTGGTTTGCTCGACTGCCAAGGCGAACAAGTCCTTGCGTACGTGCGAGTAGTGTTTGGCGACCTTCTTTGTGTAGACAAACAGCACCGAGATCGTGGCCTTGGCGTCCTTGTCGTCGGTTGGTCGATGCTTCTCGGCCTTGTTTTTCGTGTACTTGAACAGTTCGAGATCGGCCAGCTCGGGTGGCAATTGGTTGTTGCGGGCCCGGGCATCCTGAAGGTTCGTCTGGTCCTCTTGGTAGGGCGAGTGGCCCGGCCGAATACCAGGTGCAATTGGGTGTTCCGGAGGCATTTTTTCCGGATCGATCTCGACGATGGCATGGGAGGCTCCGTCCAGATGACGAATAACGTAGCTCTTGCCATCATAGTCAAATGCCCCCGACATGCGGCCGCTCGGCCACCACATTAGGCTTATCGGAAGCTGTGTTCCCTTGATGCGGCCATGCCAGAAGCAGCCGTCGTCGGTCGTTTCAACGTGCAGGCGATCTGCTTTTATCGTTTGATTGGCGTTGAGTGGAATTTCGATTTCGTTTTCGTTGGCTAAGTGACCGCGTGAGTCGCCGATCATTGGTTTTTCGCCGCGGCCAAAGGCAAATTCCACCATCGCCGGATGCTTGACCGACAATATGGTAACGTCTGTGACAACGTCGGAATTCTTCGACCGCTCGATCATCGCCTTTGACTTTTCGGCCATGTTGGTTTCAGCGGCTTCTGGTTCAGCAGTGAGCAGTTTGTTGAAGCCATCTTCAACCATCATGACCTCAATGCCCTGTTCGTCAGCGACGTGCATGAGCATGTCCGTGTGAGCGTTATGGACGGACCACATCTCCGAGCCGCTCATGGGCAGGGCTTCACCGACGATGGCCCCGCTGACCTGTTTCAGGTAGTCGTGCTCCGGCGTCCCCTTGGCGGGTAGTTTGGACAGTATGAAACTCGTTCTTTCTTGCGCCTCGGCGTGGGTGTCTTGGGCGAACGCTGTACCGAATAGCAGGAGACTTGCTCCATGAATTGCGCATGAAGCGATTGCGGCGGCGCTGACGGCTGCCCCTGATCGCTG
>JARFQY010000159.1 GCA_029287535.1 Filomicrobium sp. | reverse complement strand
TAGTCAAATAACCATATCCTCGGGCAAGTCGGCGCTGGCCGGTGCAATTCGCTATGGCCTGACCCGCCTCAAACGGCTGCGCCCGTATCTCGACGACGGCCGCTTGAGCATTGACAATAATGCTGCCGAGCGCGGCATGAGGAGCATAGCGCTCGGGCGGAAGAATTATTTATTTATGGGGTCTGACAATGGTGGCAGATCGGCAGCCATTGCCTACACGCTGATCGAAAGCTCAAAGCGATCGATCCGCAGGCCTGGTTGACCAATGTTCTCGCCCGCATCGCCGATCACAAGATCAATAAGATCCACGAGCTGCCACCTTGGCGGTACGCTCAGACTAACTGAGCCAACGCGGCTGTCGGACGCTCACCCTGATGGTGCGATCAGCAAACTTGATCCTGCGCCCGGTGGGAAACTGACCCAGGCACCGATCTGCCGAAACCCGGGTCAGTTTGAAAGTCGGCTTTACATCAATGCCTTGAGCGCAGATGCAACATCTTGAGTCGAAGCATCGCCGACACTGTACATTTCCTGTTATAGGCCGTCCGGCCAGCGGCGCGGCTTCGACGTGAATGGCGCGCAAGGTGTTTGTCGCTGGGTCAGGCCGTTCTCGAGCAGGCGCGAGAAGAAATGATCGAAACGGTCCTCTCCGAAGAACGGCTCTCCATTGATGATCATCAGCGGCACACCGCCGTGACCGGCCTGGGCCTGAATCATGGCGTTCTCTTGCCAGACGGCGTCGACTTTCTCCGGGTTCTCTTGGATGAACTTGATCGCCTCATCGTAGTCGAGGCCGTCGATCCGGTTAAAGTGCTCCTTCACGTGTGCTGGCCAATGAGGGACATGGTCGCCCCAGATCAGCGTTTGGATCTGATTGTAGAACTCAATCGACTTTCCCTTGATCTGGGCATAGCAGCCAAGCCGGACGATCCAGAAAATGTAGGGCTGTTTTTCCGGCGGATGCACGTACATAAATTTCTCGTCCCCGACCGGCCACAGATTCTGCCAGATCGGGTCCGGGGTCGGGTGTTTGAATGGGACCCCATGAAACCGCCCCAACATGCAAGTGTCCCACTGGGCGTTCGGCAGGAAGTAGGGACGGGCGAACGCGCCGCCGGCTTTACCAGAGCCTCCCTTTGTCATCCGCACTGCCTCCGGCAGCACCAAGCGGAGATTGAGGTCCACGTTGTAATTGGAGTTCAGCCATACGAGCCGTTGCGTGACCAAGTAGCTATAGGGGCTGCGAAGCGAAGCGATGACGTCGATCTTGAGCGGGTCCTCCTCGGTGACGGGCCGCGTTCGCTGACGCGGAGTTGGCCCCTCCTTTGGCGTGTGCAGGCCGTCCCAGAAGACCTGGTTCAGGAAGTTGTCCGCCGGTAGTTCCGGGTCATCTGTTGCCGGGATCGGTGGAAGTTCCGGAACTGCGGGATCCGTCGGCCAGGTGGCATCGACCTCCCTGAGGTTCGCGTCGTAAAATTCTGGGGTCAGAGGAAAAGGGGACTGGTTACTCATTTTGAGGATGTCCTGGATGGGTTCGAAATTGCGATGAAGGGTGGCGTTGCTTATCTCAAGCCTTAGGCTCGGGATGTTCAAGCTAAAAGGATGTAACTCCCCGGCTACCGTCACGGTATCCTATCAGCTTCGGATCATCCGGGACCAGGTAGCGCGCGATGACTGCCGCGAGGAAGCCCGGTAAGGCGGTTGGCGAGAGCTTCGAGCAGTTCTGCCTGATTGCGGAACTGTCAAGCCTAACGCAAATGCTGGATGAGGACGCTAACGTCGCAAGCGGCGTGCTGGCGTATCAGTGCGAACGAAGCGAATTAAGCGAAGAAACGTCGCGCCGGCTAATCTCTATTCGCTTTTCTCGCTCAGTTCGCAAGGCACGTTACCTGCAATGGTTCGCCTTCCCGTCACTGCTCCCTAAACGTACGCTGGCGCCTGATGGAAATTACCCAACATCAGAGGCGTCGTGCTGTCGAAGTTGGGACTGGCTTTTGAACTTGTTTTTCCTGACGCAGGTCAGCAGTGGCGTTTACTGGCTAGTAAAAGCGAGCATCCGCTCCGCCCTAAGCCACCCCGACCTCGGACCGAACGCTCGCCAGTGCCACCCCGTGGGTCACTCAACAGGAGCATGGGGATCTTGCATGCGCTGGGCATCCCCGTCACTATCTATATCCCGCCATTGCTCAGGCAGAACGCTGCCAACATTTGGCAGCAAAAAAGAAGTGGTGCGCGGAACAACGGGGCGAGTAATACGACCGTGACCAATAAGATAATCGCCAATGGGCCTATGCCGCCTATCAGGAACTGAAGCGACGCAGGTGCAAGGCCTCCATCGCGCTTGAGCAAGCTGGCCGCTTACTGACTTGGTTGCCGGACAATAGCTTTGCCGCGAACGTTCGTTGCCCAAAGCACCGACCATGTTGGCATCTCTTAGCTTACGCATCGGCCAGCTGCATTTTGGCTGCTGCGTGACGCGCTATGCAGATGTAAGGCTCCGGGATCTTGATGCAGATCAAGGGCTAGCCGATTGCATTGGCTACCGTGGCAATTCCGCCCAACGATGTGTGCAGGCTCATGGGTTTCAAGCAATGCCTAAGAAAGTGAATGACGGTTTGGGTCGCCACCTGAAGAAATTAGAGCAGTCGACACATTTGGTAGCCGACACAACAGTTGGCGAGAATACGCCTACTATGATGGAGCAACGACTGGAAGATGCTGGGCTTGATATTGGATATTTGCGAGAAGCCCAACCTTCTGCTTACCAGCGAATGCGGCAGGTATGCTCTAGTTGTCCAAATCCAGATCGCTGCCTTCGTGATCTAGAAAGAGGCGATTGGGAAGCTGGACAACGACGCTATTGCCCAAACGCTCCTGCAATTGATTTGCTCATAGTTACGCGCTCCTAAGGCTTAAATTACTTATGGGCCACGCGGGAGACCTAATCAAAAGTGTAAAGATTGCTCGGCACGCCAATTTCATCTGGTGAACGCGTTTTAGGCTGTCCAGCCCGATATGGACGGCAGACCTATGAGACGATCTTCCACCGTGATCACCTGTCCTTACCGTTGCCAACGGCCGATAGCCAACTGCTCAAGGTTCTCACCAAGCACACCGACCAGATGCTCCAAGAGCGTGCCGAAGAAGGCAAAGTCCAATTGCAGGAGCTGGATTTCCTGTTGGGCTTCTCTACGCACGCCAGCTTTACATCAGCTTTCAAGCGGTGGACCGGCAAGACGCCGAGTGAAACGCGGAGCATGTCTTTATGGCGGCTTGCAGGTTGCCCGACGTTTAGACGACTAGGCAAATCAGACAAAAGCCACCGGATCGGAGGGACTGATCCGGTGGCGGGGCAGTATCGACGGGGCTCCAGAGCTTGGCGCCGACGAGGGGGGTAATCAGCACGGGGGTCAGCTGATGTTTCAGCGCTGCTCTTGAAGCTGGCTCAGTTTTACTAAGGTTGCAGATGAGCCCAATTGACATTTCTCAAAGTGACCCTCGACTGGCCCAACTTGTCGCAGGGATAAG
>JARFQY010000141.1 GCA_029287535.1 Filomicrobium sp. | reverse complement strand
CACGCCGTGGAAATGAATCAAGATGTCTTACCGCAAGAAGGCACTACAAGTGGGATCGTATTCGATCAACCGATGAAACTCGGTCGGACGAAAGGTGATATGGGTGCCGAACCCAATATGCCGCCGAGGCCGTATGGCAGTGCCTTCAGAACTTTTTTTGGCGATGGGTTGGAGCGCAACTACAAGATTGGTGTACTCGGTTGGGCAGAGGGCTCCTTCATTGCGACGGACAATAATCCCGGCGATACGTTGCTCCCGCAAGGTTTCGGCGAGAGTACACTGCCCCAAACATTCTTTTCTCAGACAGACGGTCCCGTCTTTAACCAGCTTGGCGCAATGGTGTGCCGGGGTGATGGGTGCCCACCTTTCATGTTCGGTCCCGCACACAATGTCTTGAGCCGTATTGGTCCAACGCCAGCGCCTCGTGGCGACGAGATCGACGTCGGCTTCAACGTGACCGTGATGTATGGCGAGGACATCTTCTTTCTGAAAACCAAGGGCTTTGATGATTGGGATTTCGATGCTGACGAGCAGAATAAGCTAGCGGTTACGCAGTGGTTTTTGAATGCTTACCTGCCTGTCGCTGATGGGGCGACCCTCATGCTCGGGAGTTTTCAGACACCGTTATTGAACGACATCGGCTACCCCTTTACGCCGCCAAACTGGTTTGCAACCCACACACACGCTTTCGCGCACGGTCCGGCGAAGCACGTCGGCGGGCTTGCGCAGGTCAAGATTCCAACATCGCCGGAATTTGGGCTCCTGAGCCTGGAGGGCGGCGTTGTTGTGGGCTGGAATAACCTTACCTCCGAGAACGACGATCCTCACTTTATATTCGGAGCGCGCTGGCGCAGTTCAAGCATGAAGACCTGGATCGATTTCGAAGCGATCTATGGCAATGGCGAGAACGACAGTACGGACGTCAAAATTATCGACGGAGTTCCTCGACCGCTTGGAGGCGGCTCACCGTATCTCGCGTTGAGCACGAACGGTGAATATTTGGATCGCTTCGCCGGTTCCCTTGTCGTAACTCATCAAGTAACGGATCGCCTGCAAGTTGCGCTTGAAGCGACGTATGGCTACCAGGAGGGTGGTGACGTGTTTCCGGGTGGACCGGTTCCACCATTTGTTATCACTGAGAACTCGCCGTGGTACGGCGTAAACGTGGGCCTGCGCCGCAAGATCTTTGACAACTTGCACCTTAATGCCCGCGCCGAATGGTTCACCGATGAAAATGCCGCGCACGTGTTATGGGGCAGCGTCGGAGCGCGCGGCGGCGACGTCTACGCATTTACCGCCAACTTGAGTTGGGAGCCGATTCCCTTCCTGAATATCCGGCCAGAAATTCGCTACGATGTGTATGACGGCGCAGGCGATCTCTTTGCACCAGTCAATCCTACTGGTGGCGCCGTTCCTCAAGCAGCACTGGCTACCGAAAGCGAGCAATTCGTCGGAATACTCAATGCTGTCACGCGGTTCTGAAACGCAATATGCATGCTCCCAAAGCCTAGCAAAAAACTCGAAAGGCGGCGTCGGAGGTGATGTCCGAGGCGCTTGCCCAGGAGGTTGCCACCATTTGCCACGTTGAGTCGTTGTGCATAACTTGTCATCGCTTCGTGGTACGCACGAAACACACAGAGATTGTCCCGAACTGAACAGTGTGACCACCATGCGAATTACAAGCGAGAAGAATGGCCAGTACACGATCCTGATGCCTTCCGGGCGTATGGGCTTCGAAGAGGCCGAAACAGCTCAGGAGCTTTTTGCGAAAGCCTTGGAGACCGCGGAATCCGGTATTGTTTGCGACTGCGCGGGACTCGATTACATCTCATCGGCTGGTCTGCGTGTATTCTTGGTGGCAGCGAAGGCGGCTGAGCAGCGCGGTTTGCTTTTCGTTGCCTGCAGACTCAATGATCACGTTTCATCCGTCTTCAAGGTCACCGGTTTTGATCGGATTATCGAGATTCACGACTCTGTAGAGTCCGCCCTGAATTCAAGCGTCGGGACAAGCAAATCGGCTAACACTGCTGACGGCTACGCCTAGTCGCTTGGCACACGCACGGTCACTCCTGCAAGAGTTGCTGCCTCACAGCGTGCTCAGCACGTCACGATGGTTACCCTTTTTCATTGCTTCGCGCAGAGCCTCGAAGTTCGATCGAGACTTTTTGGAGCGCACGGTTGACTATGCTCTGCTTCAGCCGATTACAGCGTCGAGCAACACAAACGTATCTGCAAGTCAGACTTGATCGACGAAAAGGGGGAAGGCGGCGATGGCCGAATACAATCCTGCCACAAAGCACTTGCTGTACGAGGTTGACGACACTCCGCCACTGCAGATCTCAGTGATGCTCGCCGCGCAGATCGTGGCACTTATTCTCGCGGGCATAACTCTCACACCGCTTGTTGCGCTCAACGCAGCAGGTCTGGTCGACCAATGGGGCAATTGGGTTGTCTTCGCCGCTCTTGTCATCAGCGGTTCAACGACAGTGCTCCAAGCATTGAGGGTCGGTCCATTTGGAGCGGGCCACATCCTGTTCATGGGCACATCTGGCGCCTTTATTGCTGTGTCCATTGCCGCGCTAGACGCGGGCGGGCTCCCGCTTCTTGGAATGTTGGTCCTGATTTCTTCGCTTGTGCAATTTGCCGTTTCTGCACGCCTGTCTCTTTTTCGAAGCGTCGTTACACCGACCGTGGGCGGAACCATCATTTGCATGATTGCAGTGACTGTTATGCCATTCGGTTTCAAGATGGTCTCGGAAGTACCCGTGGGATTCGACAATGTTGCCCCTCAAGCGCCAATGTGGACAGCGGTTGCGACGCTCGCCGCTATTGTGCTGCTGTCTTTCTACACATCTGGAAAAGCACGGCTATGGGCGCCGCTCCTGGGCGTACTCCTCGGCTCCGCGGTGGCGTACCCGCTTGGTTTGATAAACCTTGACGCCGTCAGCAACGCGCGTTGGCTTGGCCTGCCTGAATCCCATTGGCCTGGGCTCGATCTATCCTTCGGAAACTCGTTCTGGATGCTTTTGCCAGCTTTCGTCATCGTGACAATAGTTGGGGCACTGGAGACGTACGGCGACGGCATTGCGATACAGAGCATTTCGAGCCGTAAGGTTCGCACGACCGACTACCGCATTGTCCAAGGGGCGATAAATGCAGACGGTTTGGGAAACCTATTGAGCGGGCTAGCATGTACACTACCCAACACCTGTCTCTTATACACATCTGACGCTACCGACGAACGCGT
>JARFQY010000054.1 GCA_029287535.1 Filomicrobium sp. | reverse complement strand
ACAAGCGGCGACCCAAGCAGCGAAAGACGCGGCCCAGCAGGCAGCATCGCAGGCCGCGACACAAGCAGCGACGCAAGCTGCGAACGAAGCGGCCCAACAGGCCGCAACACAAGCGGCTAACGAAGCAGCACAACAGGCTGCAACGCAGGCGGCGACACAAGCAGCTAATGAAGCGGCTCAACAGGCAGTCTCGCAGGCGGCTTCTCAAACCGCTCAGCTTGCGGCTGCAACGCTTGCCCCGCAGGCCCCATTTGCAGAGGCCCCACCCGTTGCTAGGCCACCCGCCGCTGACCCTCTTGGCTCGGCGCCGCTGACGCTAACTCCCGAGCCAGCCCTACAGCAGCCCGTTCCACAGCAGCCACCGGTCCAGCAGGCACCGGTCCAGCAGCCGTCTCAGGCCCCATATACACCGCAACCTGAGGAAACCCGGCCGGCGGCGGATGACTTCGGGCTCGCGCCAATGCCTAGCTTCGACGCTCAGGGGCGCCAAGTGGCGGGCACTCAAGAAGCCACCGATTTAGACCAGGCTGCCGGCGGCTTGCCTCCGCAGGTGTCCGGCGGCCAAGGCGGCCAGGGTTGGGCTCCTGCAGAAGCAGAGCCGCGTGGCGGCTACGCCTCAACTGGCGCGGGCCAGCTTCGCATCGACGAGCTCGCGCGTTCGATCGACATCCGGACAGCCACGGAAGTCTGGTATCGGATGCGGGCCGGCGAACGGGGCGTTCTCGGACGTCACATCTACACCTATGAAGGTCAGACCACGTTCGATGAGATCTCGAACCGATTTGAGCGCGACCCTGAGTTCCGCAACACCGTTGACCGATATGTCGCCGACTTTGAACGCTTGCTGGCTGAAGCGGAACAATCCGATCCAACCGGCAACATGCTTCAGAACTATCTGACGTCGGAGACTGGGCGCGTTTACCTGCTTCTCGCGCATGCGAGCGGTCGGCTCCAGTAAACACGGCAAGACGGCGGGCAAGCGGAGTCAAAGTTCCGCGGCCCAACTCCCCCATACTAATGACCCCCTCCTCCTTGTTTGTGAGCGAGGGGGTTTTCTTCTACTTAAGAACCGACGGGAGCGGAGCAAGCGACAGTCGAAAAGCCCTGGGAGGCGCCTGGCGCCGCGCACCTATACGCCAGTCACTTGAGCGTTTGCGGTTACCGGCGCTGTGCTGTGCCGCCTCGCGATCCACCGAACAAGAAGCTGGCCGGGTTAGCTTCGAACTTCCTGAGAACCCGGTCCATCGTCGCGGCCGTCCGGCGCGCCTGCTGCATCGCTGCGCTGAAGTCTTGCATGCCCTTCTTCGCCTCAAGCGCTAGCTCGTCCAGGTTCTTGTCGAGCTTGTCCGTGATCTGACTGAAGTCCTCAGCGCCAGCACGCAGATCCACGATAGCCTGCTCGATTTCCTCGTTCTTGCCTTCCAGCATGGTGGTCACCGCCTCGACATTCTTCATCGTGTCGGTGATTTGTTGCTCATTCGCCACAACAAGAGCATCCAAACGCTTGATGAAAGCGTTCGCCGTATTGAGCGCGGCCGGCGCCGCCTCGAAAATGCCAGCGCCCGCCATCGGCGCCGCTCGGATTGTTGGGATCGGCACGGCTTCCGACGCCAGGAGCAGCGGTGACTCTGGGGACCCCGGTGAAATCTCGACGCCGCTTCCACCGGCCAGTCCCATGGACTTGATGGTCGCGAGTGAATCCTCGCGGATCGGCGTATCGTCCGTCACGCTGATGACAACGCGAACTTTGCGCGCGTCTTGCGGATCCAACTCAAAGGATTGCACTTCCCCGACTTTGATGCCATTGAAACCAACGCGAGAGCCCGTCGTCAGACCGGCGACCGAGCTATCAAAGACGATCTGGTAGCGGTTGCCGCCCCCAGCGATGTTGGCGACCCAAAAAACAAACATGAAGATGAGCGCAAGCGCACCGAGGATGAAACCGCCGATCATCAAGTAGTTGGCTCGAGTTTCCATCGGATCCTCTTAATGGGCACGCGCCGGTTAGCCAACCTCGCGCCGCTCAGCCTCGGGGCTCGCAGCGCGGGCTCGCTCGCCGCAAAAATAGTCCTTGATCCACGGGTGGTCAGGCTTGGCTTGAAGCTCCGTGGGAGACCCCGTCCGGACAATCCTCTTGTCTGCCAGAACCGCCACCCTGTCACATACAGTGAAGATGGTATCAAGGTCGTGGGTCACCATATAGACCGTGAGGCCAAGTGTCTGTTGTAGCTTCCGAATAAGATGATCGAATTCTGTGGCACCAATCGGGTCGAGACCAGCAGTGGGCTCGTCCAGAAACACAATTTCGGGATCTAGGGCAAGTGCGCGTGCAAGACCCGCACGCTTGCGCATGCCTCCGGACAGCTCCGACGGAAATTTGTGGGCGGCCTCAGGCTTCAATCCCACCATAGACAGCTTGAGGAACGCGAGATCGTCCATCATCGCCTGGGGAAGATTCAAGTGCTCACGCATGGGAACCTGGATGTTTTGCAAAACCGTGAGAGACGAAAATAGTGCGCCGTCTTGAAACAAGATGCCCCAGCGCTTTTCGATCTCAAGCCGTGCTGCGGGCGTCAGCTTGTGTTCCTCTTGCCCGAATAATGTGACAACGCCGTCGTCGGGCTCAACCAAGCCGGTAATCACCCGCATCAACACGGACTTGCCTTGACCCGATCCACCCACAATGGCCAAGATCTCACCCCGATATACATCGAGGTTGAGTGACTCCCAAATCTGATGAGATCCGAAACTCTTGGCGAGTGAGCGCACGCGGATCACGATCTCTCGTCCATCTTCAACGATCACTGGCCAATCCCCGCAAGGAACATGGCAAAGATGCCGTCAATCACGATCACTAGAAAGATGGCCTTAACCACAGCAGCGGTCACATGGGTGCCCAAAGACTCGGCACTGCCTTGCACGCTCAATCCCTCAAGGCAGCCAACCAACGCGATGATGACGGCCGCAAAAGGCGCCTTGATCATGCCAACCATGAAATGGCGGAAGCTGACGATCTCTTGCAGCTTGTCAACGTAGAGCGGTGGATCGAGCCCCAGCATGACCCAAGCCATGACACAGCCGCCCATGAGCGCCGCGATATCTCCCATGAAGGTGAGGAGCGGCAAGGCTACAACAAGCGCCGCGACGCGTGGCAGGACGAGCGTATCGATCGGATCGATACCAAGCGTACGCATTGCGTCGATTTCTTCTCGCATCTTCATGGATCCGATCTCAGCGGTAAAAGCCGAACCGGATCGGCCAGCGACCATGATGGATGTCAGTAGGATGCCAATCTCTCGAAGGGAGAGGATGGCAACCATGTTCACGGCCATGACCTCAGCACCGAAATAGGAGAGCTGAACCACGCCCTGCTGCATCACGACCGCGCCGATCAAGAAACAGATCAAGAAGATGATGGGCAGCGCGCGCAGACCCGCGTAGTCGAGGTGATGGATGAATGATATTGGCCGAAACCGCCAAGGCTCCCGAACAAGGCGTATTGCGGCAACGGTGACCTCGCCAAGAAACGCGGTCAACGCAACGGTGTCTCTCCAAACGCTCGATGCGCTTGTCTTCGTTGTTTCGATAAACTGTTGAAGTGGCGAAATCTCATCGATCTCGGGCAACTCGCCCTGACCGCGTCGATGCACTTCCTCGATAAGAATGCGAAAACTGTCCGTCGCCCCCGCGTAACGTGTCTTCAAGCCGCCACGCTGCCAGGCCGCCGCTGTTCGTTGCAGGAGCCAAGCACCAGATGTATCGATCTCAGCGATGCCCGAGATGTCCATCTCGCCGGTGAACTCAGATGTCGGCGGGATCGGCACCTTCAGGCGCCTC